>NZ_CANMAB010000111.1:0-12970 GCF_947495635.1 uncultured Virgibacillus sp.
AATTCCCTTTAATTACATTTATTTGAAATTAATTAATACTTGACATTTTTGTTTTTGTTTAATGCAACGATAGTGAAACGGAATGAAGAAAATCGCTTTGTTTGCATATTATAAGGCAGGCGAAATAAGGTTTTATTTAAGTCCTGCCAATTAAGCGGATACACAGGCGATAAATATGGTCTTCCTAATGATGTTAGTTTTAGTAAATGAATAATCAGAAAGCAGATGCCAAACATGATTCCAATAATACCTAAGACACCTGCAAGAACGATCATGGGAAAGCGCAAAACACGAATTGTCGTTCCCATCAGATAACTTGGAGCTGTAAACGAAGCAAGCGCACTTAGTGTAATAAAGATAATTAGAATGTTACTGGTAAGACCAGCCTGTACAGCAGCTGTTCCAACTACAACACCGCCAACGATACCCATCGTTTGTCCAACTTTTGTCGGTAATCTCGCTCCTGCCTCTCTCAGTAATTCGATGAGTAACTCAAGTAAGAAAGCTTCAAAAATAGGAGGAAAGGGTACGTTTGCCCGGGATTGCCCAAGTGAAATTAATAATGGGATCGGAATAATTTCATAATGATACGTTACTGCTGCTACATAAAAAGGAGTTAATAATACAGAAATAAACATGGCAATAAAACGGAGAATTCGAAAGAAACTACCAATATTCCAACGCATGTAAAGATCCTCCGTTGATTCAAAAAAGCTGAATAAAGTAACTGGTGCAATTATACCAGTTGGACTATTTTCAACGAGAACGCCAACGCGACCTTTGGATATAGAATAAGAAAAGCGGTCAGGTAATTCGGTTTCATAGAATTGTGGGAAGATACTAGCGGACGAATCCTCGATTAATTGAATTAAGACTGAACTATCTTCAATTTCATCAATTTCCAGGTCATTTAATCGCTGACGCATGGTTTGAATATCTGTTTCGTTCGCAATTGATTTTAAGTACGCTAAACGTATTTCCTTTGGTGAACGTTCACCAATAACAATCTTTTCTAAAACTAGATCATTCGATAAAATCCCTTTACGAGTTAAATTCATATTTGTGGCAAGAGATTCAGTAAATGCAACCTGTGGACCAAGTACCACGGATTCAGTTTCAGCCTTAGAAAGTGAGCGCTTTTCTTCTTTTTTCAAGGTATAAGAAATAATGGTGGAGTCTTGTTCAATGTAAATAAATACTTCACCTAATAAGATTCCTTTCAATATATCGTCCAAGTTGTCTACCGTTTTTCCAGAACTTAATGGAATATTATTTAATAAAGCTGTTATGGACCAGCTTTCTTTACGCTCTAAAAGTGGTTTTAGTAAAGAGTTTTCTACTTTATTTGTGTCGATGAGATAGGTGATATAAAATACAGCTATCCGCTGGTTTTGATGATTATAGATCGTATAGTTTAAATCGGAATTATGATCAAATTTTTGCTGAAGTATCGCCTGTAGATCCTCTAATTTGCTCGGGAAAATACTACTTGTCTTTTTCTTCTTAGCTCTTCTCATAATTGCCTCCAAATTGTTCCGTTCCTATAAGCTTAGTATGTCTGAAAAGGAAGGAAATATGATTTGAGATTTAAATTTATCCCACATATAACTGGCAGTAAGCCCCCACTTCAAGTAATAAGGTGAAACCTAATATGTGTGAGTGGGAGATCGACTTTATATTCCGCATCCAACAATTATTTAAAAAAATTGTGAAAAACATATTGACTTAAAATTTTGCTAATACTATAATAATTGAGAATCTAAAAAGAAGGAGGTCACATACCATGCGAATCAATCAGCAACTGACAACAAAAAATTCTATATTCTCTGTGACCTCAAGCGTGAACATGTAAAATTGTTAACTTATGGTTAACGTTAGCATTATTTAATCTTTTGAAAGGTGTCACAGGTGTCTGTGACTCTTTTGTGTTGAAAAGGGAAGTTTTTTAATTACTATTTGCCTTTTTTATGAACGCATACGTCATGGACGTATGTGTTTTTCTTTGGGTTTTGATTCATTTTAGGAGTGATTTTAGAGCTTTTTAACATCCCTATAATAAATCGCAAACTCTTATTAATGGAAAGGCATCTGCACAATGGAAAAGAATGCTTTATCGTTTGCTTGTTATACAGAGAATATAGAGGAAATGAATGTATTATTTTTATAGACCTTATATATAGAGAAAAGAAGGTGTTTATTATGTTTAGTGTTTTTAGAAAATTAAATTGGTTTTTTAAACATTATTGGAAGCGATATGTATTTGCAATTATTGCTTTAATTATTGCTAGTGCTATTGGTTTAATCCCACCTAAGATAGCGGGGTATACGATTGATCATATTCAATTTGAAACACTTACCTTACAATTGCTAACTGCAATCATCGTGGGATACTTATTGCTAATCGTCATTCATTACGCCATTTCTTACCTATGGGATTATACTTTATTTAGTGGTGCCGTTATTTTAGAAAAATGGATGAGGAGCAATTTAATGCAGCATTTCTTAGCCATGACACCATCGTTTTTTGGGAGATATCGTACAGGAGACTTAATGGCTAGAAGCACAAATGATCTTAAAGCGATAAGCTTAACTGCTGGGTTCGGTGTGTTGACGCTTGTTGATTCAAGTATATTCATGTTAATGATAATAGCTATGATGGGATTCACGATTAGCTGGAAATTAACCATTGCTTCCTTAATTCCATTGCCAATTATGGCGATTGTCATGAACAAATATGGTGCCGCTATTCATGCTCGATTTACAAAAGCGCAAGAAGCCTTTGGTGAAATGAACAATGACGTGTTAGAGTCGATTCGCGGTGTCAGGGTACTTCGAGCATTTGTACAAGAAAAGCAAGATGCACAGCGGTTTCAAGCCATGACAACAGATGTTTATGAAAAAAATATAGAAGTTGCCAAGATAGATGCGTTATTTGAACCAACGATGAAAATTTTAGTCGGCCTATCTTATACGATTGGACTTGGATACGGAGCGTTTCTCGTATTTGAAAATATTCTTACGCTCGGTGACTTAGTTACATTTAATGTTTATTTAGGAATGTTAATTTGGCCAATGTTTGCTGTCGGAGAGCTAATTAATGTTTTACAGCGAGGGAATGCATCTTTGGATCGTGTAAATCACACACTTAATTACCAAGCAGATGTGAAAGATCCGACGAAGCCTGTTCATGTATCAGAAGTAACTTCCATTGATTTTTCATCTGTTTCGTTTTCCTATCCAGATACGGAAATGCAGCAACTAAAAGACGTTTCATTACACGTGCAAAGAGGAGAAACAATCGGTATTGTTGGTAAGACAGGGGCAGGTAAAACGACTATTTTTAAACTGCTCTTACGGCAATATCCTGATATGAAAGGAAAAATAACTGTTTCTGGGGAAGATTTACAACATCTTTCGCTTGAGCAAATACGTTCTTGGATTGGTTATGTCCCACAGGACCAAATGATGTTTTCAAAAACAATTCGAGAGAACATACAGTTTGGGAAGGAAGATGCAACTGACGAGGAGATCTTTCGAGTCATGCAACTTGCCCATTTTCTTGACGATATGAAACAACTACCAAATGGGTTAGATACACAGGTTGGAGAAAGTGGTGTTACATTATCTGGAGGACAAAAACAAAGAGTGGCACTAGCGCGTGCATTTATTAAAGATCCAGAGATATTAATTTTAGATGATTCATTGTCTGCTGTAGATGGAAAAACAGAAGCTAGAATCATTGATCATTTACGTAAAGAACGAAAAAATAAGACGACATTTATTGCAGCACATCGTCTATCTGCTGTTACGCATGCCGACCATATTATCGTGTTAGAAGATGGAGTGATTATAGAGCAAGGAAACCATGAGCAATTAGTAAAACAGCAAGGATGGTACCAAGAACAATATAATCAACAACAGCTAGAAGATAAGGAGGTAACTGGCTAATGACGACTGAAAGAAGACTTTTTTCTTATGCACTTCGCTTTAAGAAGGGTATCATTATTGGCTTAATTTGTTTAGTTATTGCCGTATCTTTAGAATTAGCTGGTCCTTTAATCGCGAAAAAAGTAATTGATGATCATATACTTGGCGTAGAAGGGAACTGGCAGCAGGTCATTTTAAAGGACGATACGGATACGGTTGAATATGAGGATAAGTTCTATAAACGAGCAGACCGCTTGGAGAACGAAGATGAAGTAGTGGGTGATACTGCTACCATCATAGGAATTGGTTCTACGTATTACTTTGTTCATGAAGAAGTTCCGTTACAAGGAAAACGATCTGTTGATGAAGGAACGATAACGATTACTACATCAACAGAAAAGATTGAAGTAACTGGAGAAAAACTGTCATTATCAGAGATCTATCCATTCTTTAAACCAGAGCGAAAACCGATATTATTATTACTATGTCTATATATGATACTGCTTATCATTGCTGGATTTTTTCAGTTTTATCAGACCTTTCTATTACAGCAAGCTTCTAATAAAATAGTAAAACAAATGCGAAACGACTTATTTGCTCATACGCAGCGTATACCAATTAATTACTATGTGGATCAACCAGCTGGTAAAATAGTGGCAAGAATAACCAATGATACGGAAGCGATACGAGATCTTTACGAGCGGGTTTTATCAATTGTTGTAACAAGTGTCATCTATATGGCTGGTATTTTTGTAGCACTATTTATTTTGGACGTAAAGCTTGCTGCTCTATGTCTGTTAATTATTCCATTAATTATTGGTTGGATGAAGGTATATAAGTACTTTGGTACGAAATATAATACTGTTATTCGTTCAACTATTAGTGAAATCAATGGGAATATTAATGAAGCAATTCAAGGAATGCCCATTATCCAAGCATTTCGCAGAGAAAAGAAAACAAAGGAGGACTTCGAGGTATTAAATGAGCGCCATTTTACTTACCAACGAAAGCTGGTAAAACTGAGTGCACTAACCTCTTATAATCTAGTTACTGTTTTTCGAAATCTTGCTTTTGTAGCATTTATTTGGTATTTTGGGTCATTTTCTTTAGAGCCTACTAGTGTTATATCTATTGGCCTACTCTATGCATTTGTCGATTATCTAAACCGGTTTTTTGAACCCGTTACGGATATCGTTAATCAGCTTCCTTTAATTGAGCAAGCCAGAGTGGCAGGAAATCGAGTGTTTGAATTAATGGACTATGATGGAGAGGAAGTAATGGATGACCAAGTAAAACGATATCGTGGTAATGTAGAATTTGATCATGTTTCATTTGCTTATAATGATGATGACTATATATTAAAGGATTTATCCTTTAAAATTAAAGCAGGTCAGACTGCTGCGTTTGTAGGTCATACCGGTTCTGGTAAAAGTTCAATTATGAATTTACTATTCCGTTTCTATGATCCGCAAAAAGGAAAGATTACAATTGATGGAATCTCTACAAAAGAATGGTCTCGCCAGCAAGTTCGTAGTCATATGGGTATCGTCCTACAGGATCCATTTTTATTTTCTGGTACTATTTTGTCTAATGTAACGATGAATGACCCTAATATAACTACTGATGCAGCAATTCAGGCATTAAAAGCAGTTGGGGCGGATCGTTTTATAGAAAAATTACCGAGGAAATATGAGGAAAAGGTAACAGAAGGAGGAACAACTTTTTCATTGGGGGAAAGACAATTAATATCATTTGCACGTGCATTGGCTTTCGATCCAGCTATACTGATTCTTGATGAGGCGACAGCTAATATTGATACTGAAACAGAAACAATGATTCAAGAGGCGCTAGAAGTTTTGAAATCAGGAAGAACAACCTTAGTTATTGCGCATCGTTTGTCAACGATTCAACAAGCTGATACCATATTTGTACTTGATCGTGGTACGATAAAAGAGCATGGTAATCATGAACAATTAATGATAGAGCAGGGTTATTACTATCAAATGTATCAAATGCAGCAAGGGAACAAAGCAAAGTCTGTTGTTTCATAAATATCGTAACGATGAGGTGGATTATGGATCAGAAGGATAAACAGCAGCAGGATATTATCGATGAAGATCTATATGAAGAAATTGATGATGAAGCGCTTTTTGATTTAGTTGAAGAACAACGACAAAAGGTTTTGGCCAGGGAAAAAGAAGCAAAGGAGCAATTGGAACCAAAACGTCCATTTCCAAAGTGGGCGTTTTGGCTAATTGCAGTTGTGCTTCTTTTTAATGTTATTGCTTTAATACCACGCACATTTTCCATACCCGCAATAGAGTTTTTAAAGACATCCGCACGGTTATCACTTCAAGAAGAAATTCAATTGTATAAAGAAGCAGTTGTTACAATAGAAACAGAAGATTCAAAAGGTACAGGTTTTGCAGTTTCAGCTGATGGAACCATTTTGACAAACTATCATGTGGTTGAAGGAGAAGAAAATGTAACTGTGGTATTTCCTGAGCTTGGTTTATTTAATGCAACCGTAGAAACAACGCATCCATCTATTGATTTAGCAATTTTAAATGCGGATGCCGAAAACGTACCTTATTTAAATTTAGCCAAACGAGCTTCCGTGCAGAAAGACGAACAAGTTCAGTTTATAGGAAACCCATTACGATTTAACGGGATAGCAAATGAAGGGAAAATTATCGGCTATACTAAATTAACCTCATGGGAAGAAAAAGTCATTATGATTGAAGCTCCCGTATACAGAGGTAATAGTGGTAGTCCTGTAATAAATAGGGAAGGAAAGGTAGTTGGGATTATTTTTGCTACTTTGGACCATGATTCATACGGTAAGGTTGGTTTATTTTATCCTATTGACTATTATTATCAATATCAATAATACGGTTGGTTTATTAATTTTTATAAAGGGTAATACATTTGTAAACGTCTAAGGAGGCGATTACAATGTTTTTAACATCTGAATTAAAGAATTATAAAATTCATGCTTCAGATGGAGTGATGGGAAAGGTTAAGGATCTTTACTTTGATGATAATAAATGGGCCATTCGTTATGCAGTTGTAGATACACGAAAGTGGTTGCCAGGCAGACGTGTGCTTATGTCACCAGCGTCCTTTCGAGCTCTAAATGAACGAGAAAAACATGTAGAAGTAAAGCATGATAAAGAAGTAATTCGAAATAGTCCAACCATACCTGAAGAAAATGCAGTTACTAAGGATGATGAAAATTCGCTGATTAGTTACTATGGATGGGCAAGATACTGGGCAGGTAGTATGATTTGGGGAGTAGTAGATCAACCAATGACCTTCCCGCGATCAACAAATGATAGTTCAGATAACTATGAGAATCATGTGAGTGACTGGCAAACTTATAATCTTCGAAGTGAAGATGAAACCATTGGTTTTAAGGTTCATGCAAATGACGGTAAGATTGGTCATATTGCTGATTTAATTGTTGATACTAATTATTGGAAGGTAAGCTATGTAATTGTACAAAATAGTGAGAAATTCACAGAAGAAGCTTATTTTATTTTTCCAATTGAGAAAATTCAACAGGTGGACTGGTTTGAAAAAGACATGTATTTAAATACCTCTCTTTCAGATGTAAAATTAAAAAAAGAATATTATACGAAAACGTCCATATTAGAAAGCTTTGAAATAATACAAAATTGAATATTGCTTCCTTCAGAGGAGTGAAAAAGCACTTTCAAATAACTCTGCTCTCTTTTAACACAACTGGAGTACACTCTCCTTCCCTGGGAAATGTTTATTTTCCCTGCAAGCAAAGAAGCTCCATTCCGAGATTTGTACTGTTTCTCTTTTATAACTGTAGTCTCGTATATTTCAGTTGCTGAATGTAAACGAAATGATGATACACCACCTTCAGTTTGTAGAAAACGCCTAGTTTTTTCTTGGGCAATTTGTGAATAATTTCACGACGAACGTTAGAGCCTCCTTGCGAAATGTATGTTGCTTGGAGGCCTGTCTGGTCTAGTTTTTGCTTTTATTGCTATAGCGAAGTTATGATGGTTATTATTGTCTCTACATAAAAATAACTGCCGAGAAAAAATTCCTCAGCAGTTATAGAAAATAAAGTCTATATAGATTATTTGTGTTCATGAAATGATAATTGGCTAGTATTTTGATTGGTTGGATCTTTCCTCTATTTCCTTTCTATTTATGTGGATGGTGGGAGATTTAAAATCTCTAGATGCTTGCATATCGTAGTTAGAAGCTTTCATAAATGACCATGCTAACAGAAACATAATCAAAATAAGTGGGAATCCAGCAACAATACTTGCTGTTTGTAATGCTTTTAAATCACCAATAAACATTAATACGAGAGGTAATAGACAAAGGGTGAACGCCCAAAATAATCTGTTCCAACGTAAAGGCTCTCCTTTAATTCGCTTCTGAACAACTGCTGCCAAAATATAGGAAGAAGAATCAAAGGTTGTCGATAGAAAAATGACGGCAAGAATAGTGAATAAACCTACAATCATATCAGCCATTGGTAATTGATGAAGAATGGCAATAATTGCAGCAGGTGCACCATTATCATTCATAAAGCCAATGACATCAAACGATCCCGATAATTGTAAATAGAGACCAAAGTTTCCAAGAATACCAAAGAAGAGAATACAACCAAATGTTCCATAAATCATTGTACCGAGAATCATTTCTCTAATCGTTCTCCCTCGAGAGATGCGAGCAACAAATAGACCTACAAATGGTGCATAAACAACCCACCATGCCCAATAAAACACGGTCCAAGATTCAGGGAAGCCTGTTTCTGTAAAACCACCAAAATTTCGAAATGGTTCTAGCCATGTTGCCATTCGGAAGAAGTTATCTGCAAGAATTCCGAGGCTTGAGAAAGTTGTTTCACTAATAAAAAGGGTTGGTCCGAATATAAAAACAAAAGCCATTAAGATAATAGTTAGCCAAATATTGATATCACTTAATATTTTTATTCCTCGACGTAATCCAGAATAAGCGCTAATTGCAAAGATTAAAGTACATAGTAACATAATCCCTGCTTTTAAACCTAATGTCACCGGGATCCCTGTTAGATCATGGATACCTTCAGCGATCATCGGTGTTCCTAACGCTAATGTTGTGCCAGCACCTCCCATTAACCCAAACATGAATAATATGTCAATGATTACTCCTACTGGTCCATCAACAAGATTACCAAGTATTGGTCTAACAGCTTCACTAATTTTTAAGACTGGCTTTTTACGTACATAATAGAAGTAAGCGATTGGCAATGCAGGTAATGTATAGATAGCCCATGCAATCGGACCCCAATGAAAAATACCGTATGAAGATGCCCACTGGATTGCTTCTTTTGACTTTGCTTCCACTCCAAACGGTGGTCCTTGATAATAGTATGCCCACTCGATCATACCCCAGTAAAGGATACTGGATCCGATACCAGCTGCAAATAACATGGCAGCCCAAGAAAAGGTATTAAATTCCTTTTTCTCTTCTTTATTTCCTAACTTAATTCTACCATTCTTACTGAAGGCCACAAATAATAAAAAGATAAATGATGCCAAACCTAACAGTAAATAAAGGATACCAAAATTACCTGTCATAAATACGTTCGCTTCATTTATAACTTCAGCTCCAGCCTCAGGGAAAATAATAAGTGGAAGTGATACTCCTAATAATATGACAAGTGCCCCTAAAAACGTTGGCCAATCAATTAATTTAAAATTCATATAAGAATCAAAACCTTTCTTTATTATAATGCTTTTTCCGATTTTAAGGACTTATTAATCGTAGCAAACAGGGGAAGAGCAAACAAACGGCAAATAATACGTAAACTTTATAAAATTTATTATTTATAAAGTTTATATAATGTCAGCTTCAATATTCTCTTATATACTCCATAATGCTACAAAAAATCTTGGTTTCGAAATTTCTTCTGCCATGATACAGTTTCCTAAGATTAAAAAAGGATGGTTAATATGTCGTCACAATCAAATAAAGGAATAGTAGAAATTCAATCACACTTTGTGGAAAAGATTGCAGATAATATGCAATCTTTTGGAGTGTCTACAACAGTTGGACGTGTCTTAGGAATTATTTATATGCAGGGCAAGCCAATGACCTTGGATGAACTCTCTGCGGAAACAGGTATGAGCAAGACAAGAATGAGCCAGGTTGTCCGTGAAATGATTGACTTAAATATTGCAGAACGTGCTTTTAAAAAAGGCGTTCGAAAAGATTTGTATCAGGTTGAGCAAGACTATTATCAAACTTTCACGTCACTGTTTACTTCAACGTGGCATAATGCAATCAATAAACATATCCATTTTGAACAAAAGTTAAAAGAAAAGTTGCATGATCTAAATCATGTAGAAAAGCTACCTGATACAAATGAGCAGTTAATAACTGAAATTACAATTGAGTTAAAAGCGTGGATGGATTATTATGACTGGATCAAACGATTAATTTCTTTCTTTGAGAGTGGCGAAATATTTCAACATGTTCCCAAAAAACAAGCAGGGGGTAATAAATATGAATAGAAAAGTAATTCTATCTTGTGCAGTAACCGGAGCAGGAGAGACTGCAGAAAAAAGTCCGCACGTTCCTGTGACACCGAAGGAAATTGCTGATTCAGCGATTAAAGCGGCAAAAGCAGGTGCAACCATTGCACATATACATGTGCGTGACCCAAAATCTGGTAAATTAAGTCACGATGTTCAATTATTCCAAGAAGTAGTTGAACGAATCCGTGAGTCTGATACAGATGTTGTTCTAAATCTTACAGCTGGTGGAGGTGGTGACTGGCTACCAAGTGAAGCAGACCCGACAAAAGGTGGGAAAGGTACAGATATTCAAACGCCTGAGGAACGACATGAGCCAGTTGGATTATTACTTCCTGAGATCTGTACATTGGATTGTGGCAGTGTTAATTTTGGTGATCAAATCTATATTAGTCCTGCTACTTGGCTACGTAAACAAGCTAAGTTAATAAAAGAGAGCGGGGTTAAACCTGAGCTTGAATGCTTTGATACGGGACATATTCGCTTTGCTAATCAATTACTACAAGAGGGACTTATTGATGGTGATCCGATGTATCAATTTTGTTTGGGAATTCCTTGGGGAGCAGACGCAGACGCAGAAACTTTAGCATATATGAAAAATCGTTTACCTGAAAATGCAAAATGGGCTGCGTTTGGTATTGGCAAAATGCAATTGCCAATGGTCACTGAATCTGTTGTTCAGGGAGGAAATGCACGAGTAGGTTTAGAAGATAATTTATACTTGAAAAAAGGAAAGTTAGCAACGAATGAACAACTTGTCGACAAGGCTGTTGAAAAAATCCAAGGATTGGGACATGATGTAATGAATCCGCAAGAAGCACGAGAATATTTAAAACTAAGAAACCCATACAGTAAAGGGGAATAAATCAGCATGACAATAGAAGCTTTAGAATCAACAAAAAAAATCAAAAATATCACCGTGGTTGGAACTGGTGTTATTGGTAATGGATGGATCACGAGATTTTTAGCAAATGGATATCGAGTTACAGCAAGTGATCCAGATCCAGCAGCAGAAAAACGGACAAGGGATGCGGTGAATAGAGCTTGGCCGGCAATGAAGGAAACAGGATTAGCTCCAGGGGCATCACTCTCTAATTTATCATTCGAGAAGGATCTACAAAAAGCGGTATCAACTGCAGACTATGTACAAGAAAATGTTCCAGAGCGTGAAGCATTAAAACGTAAGGTAATTACAGAAATAGATCAGCATGCTTCAGAAGCTACTATAATTGCTTCAAGTACTTCAGGTATTCTACCAAGTACATTACAGGCAGATTGTTTGTATCATCCTGAAAGAGTGATAGTTGCACATCCGTTTCATCCTGTATATTTAATGCCTTTAGTTGAAATAGTGGGTGGTAATAAAACAGTTGGATCTACTATTGAAAAAGCAAGAAGCTTCTATGACCAAATGAGTATGAAGCCACTTGTCATTAAGAAAGAAATTGAAGGACATGTCGCAGATCGATTAATGGAAGCAATTTGGAGAGAAGCTTTGCATATCGTAAATGACGGTATAGCAACGACTGATGAGGTCGACGCTTCTATTGTATATGGACCTGGTTTACGCTGGGCATTAATGGGACCATTCATGACCTTGCATATGGGTGGGGGAAAAGAAGGCATGAAGCATCTTCTTGAACAGTTTGGTCCAGCATTAAAGCTACCATGGACCAAGCTTGTAGCGCCAGAGTTAACGGATGAGCTTACAGAGAAAGTAATAACTGGCTGTGAAAGCCAAACCGCTGGGACCACAATGGAAGAATTAGAAGAACGTAGAGATCAATTTTTAATAGAATTACAGGAGTTATTAAAGAAATACTGGCCTGCTGCTACAATTAATGGCGACATATAGAAATGAGGGAATGTTAATGCCAAGCTCGATTATTTTACAAGATAGTGTTCGAGAAGAATGGATTGATTATAATGGCCATATGAATGATGCAGAATATGTTCGAGTTTTTAGCCGAGCTGTGGATAAACTTATGTATACTATAGGTCTGACGGAAGAAGTACGTAATCAAGAAAATTATACATTATTCACATTAGAGACACATGTTTGTTATTTGGCGGAAATGAATGTTGCTGAGCCAATAGAAGTATCGTTTCAGATGTTGGATTATGATAATAAGCGTGTACATGCTTTCTTCGAATTATATGGTGAAGACGGAAAAAGAGCTGCGACAAGTGAGCAGTTACTGATGGGGATTGACCATTCAACTGGGAAGTCTGCACCGTTTCCAACAGCTATCCTTTCGAATGTTGATGAAATCGCAGATAGTTGTATGCCTGAAGAAAAACCAAAGGAAGCAGGACGCGTTATCGGTATTCGAAGAAAAAAATAAAAGGTGGAAGCAAGAAAAACCTCTGGTGAGTTGAGGCCACTGAAAAAGTCCAAAGAGATATGATTTCCATTTTATTATGGGATTCATATCTTTTTTTAGTTACAATAAAAGTACTAAGATGGAGCGGGTGGA
>NZ_CANMAB010000112.1:0-12639 GCF_947495635.1 uncultured Virgibacillus sp.
CCATAATAGCTACTAGAGGAAGCGTAAATCTGAGCATGTAGTGATAAGGACTGAGCGAATTTTGCTCAGTTTTTCTAATTTGCAGAACATATGCAATTGCTTATACGGAAAATATCTTATTAAATTGGAAGTTATATTGTACAAGGAGGGTTACTTGCGTAAATACATTCGTATGATATATATTGAAATTACTTTGTGAAGTGGGTAAGATAAATATTGATGTCAATTTAAAAATCGGGGGAAAAGGAATGTATTGGTATTACTTAATTGCTCTATTCATTATCGGCTTGGATCAACTAACAAAATGGATGATTGTTCGATCAATGGAACTTGGAGAACAAATCACGGTTATTAATAATTTCTTCTACATAACATCTCATCGTAATACTGGAGCAGCATGGGGGATTTTAGAAGGCCAGATGGTGTTCTTTTATATTGTAACAGCTATTGTTGTAGTAGGTGTTATCTATTACATGCAAAAACACGCGAAGGAGAGTAAGACCTTAGCAGTTTCGCTTAGTCTTGTATTAGGTGGGGCAATTGGTAATTTCATTGATCGTCTATTTCGTCAGGAAGTGGTTGATTTCTTTGATTTTATTATTTTCGGCTATGATTTCCCAATATTTAATGTAGCTGATTCTAGTTTAGTTATTGGTGTAGGTTTAATAATCATTGCAATGCTTATCGATGAAGCAAAGAAAGGAAAAGCAAAATCATGAAACCGTTAGAGCATACTATAACAGAAGAACAACATCGCGTTCGTATTGATAAAGTATTAGCTGATCTAAACAAAGATATGTCCAGATCACAGGTACAAACTTGGATAACACAGCAACTTGTTTTAGTAAATGGAGAAGTGGTCAAAGCTAATTATAAATGTCAATTGGGTGACCATATAGAATGGTCCATTCCTAAAGCAGAACCATTACAATTAGCTCCTGAGGCTATTGAATTAGATATAATTTATGAAGACAGTGATTTATTAGTCGTAAATAAACCAAAAGGAATGGTTGTTCATCCATCTGCAGGTCATCAACATGGTACACTTGTTCATGCGCTGCTATATCATTGTGAAGATCTATCAGGAATTAATGGAATAGAACGTCCAGGAATTGTCCACCGGATTGATAAAGATACGAGTGGTTTGTTAGTCGTGGCAAAAAATGATCAAGCACATCAGCACTTATCTAAGCAATTAGCGAATAAGGATATAAAAAGAAAATATCATGCTATGGTTCACGGCAATATTCCACATGAAAAAGGATTAATTGATGCACCGATTGGTAGAGATCCAAAAGATCGACAAAGAATGGCTGTTGTGGAAAATGGGAAGCCTGCGGTTACTCATTTTCAAGTTATAGAACAATTTTCCGATTATACACTTATTGAATGTCAATTAGAAACGGGAAGAACACATCAAATACGTGTTCATATGAAATATATTGAATACCCGTTAGTTGGTGATCCAAAGTACGGTCCAAGAAAAACGATAGATGTAAACGGACAAGCTCTCCACGCAAAGGAGATCGCGTTTACACACCCAACCACTAAAGAATGGATGCATTTTGAAGTAGATTTACCTGATTATTTCCAAGAGTTGATTGACTACATTCGTAAAATGTATTGACAATCAAACCATGGTTTGTAATAATAAAACAGACGAATAAATATGATCCTTTAACTATAGCCCCGTGAGGCTAAAAAGGTTACGGAAATTGATGCAACATCGGAATCCAAATCCCTTTTCCTCATGGAGAAAAGGGATTTTTGTGTGCAATTTAACATATAAACATGTTGGGTCTAACCCAAATTTTTCTTATGATTGGTTGGTGGAAAAATGAAAAAGAAAACGGATATTTTAGATAAGCCGGCAATAAACAGAGCCTTAACAAGAATTGCTCATGAAATTCTAGAAAAAAACAAAGGTGGGGACGACCTTGTACTTGTAGGAATAAAAACAAGGGGTGTTCCACTGACCAAACGATTACAGGAGAAAATTAAACAAATTGAAACGATCGAAGTGCCAATCGGTGAATTGGATATCACCTTATATCGTGACGATTTAGATAAGGCCACGGAAGGTGAAGACCCGGATTTAAAGGAAACAAATATTCCAGCAGATATAACTGGAAAAAAAGTTATATTATTAGATGACGTTCTTTTTACTGGGAGAACTGTGCGAGCAGCGATGGATGCTGTTATGGACTTAGGAAGACCTTCGCAAATTCAGCTCGGCGTCTTGGTCGATCGTGGCCATCGCGAACTACCCATTCGAGCAGACTATGTAGGGAAAAATATTCCGACATCAGAAAAAGAGATTATTATGGTTCAATTAGAAGAAATCGATGGAAAAGAAGATACTGTTTCGATATATGAAAAATAGGAATTAACCTTCTTTAGAAAGTAAATGAATAAAAACTGTATACGAAACCTTTAATCAGATACGAGAGATCTGAAAGGTTGCCCAGACCTACGTGTGTTCTTCTCTACACGTATACCTCTTTGCGACCTTTAGGCAAAGAGGTTTTTTTATGAAAATTAAAAATATGCATGGATAAGGAGGAACTATGCGACATTTTTTTTCTGTGAATCAGTTAAAGGAAGATGAAATTATTCGCGTTTTACATCAGGCAGAACAATTACGGTTACAGCAACAATCATTTACGAAGCAATTATTCGCTGCGAATTTATTCTTTGAGCCCAGTACGAGAACAAAAATGAGTTTTATAGTTGCTGAGCGTAAATTGGGCATGGACGTGCTTGATTTTCATGCTGATTATTCTAGTACACAAAAAGGTGAATCATTATACGATACGGCAAAAACATTCGAAGCTATAGGTGCTAACCTATTAGTTATTCGACATCAAGCAGATTATTGGATGAATGAATTGAAGAATCAACTTAGTATCCCAATTATTAATGCAGGAGCTGGTAAAGCAGAGCATCCAACGCAGTGTATGCTTGATTTACTAACAATCTATCAGGAATTCCAACAATTCCATGGGATTAAAGTTGTTATTGCAGGTGATATATTGCATAGCAGAGTGGCAAATTCCAATGCACATACATTACGTAGGCTTGGAGCAGAGGTGTATTTTGCTGCTGCTGACGGTTGTAAAGATAACAATCTTGATTTCCCTTATCTGTCCATCGACGAAGCAGTAGAATGTTGCGATGTTCTTATGCTATTACGCATTCAGCATGAAAGACATCGGGAAATTTTCATAAACAACAAAGACTACTTAAGAAAATATGGATTAACAAAGGAACGGGAAAGGAAAATGCATCCGAAAGCAATTATTCTACATCCCGCACCAATTAACCGAGGAGTAGAGATTGATACGGAATTAGTAGAATGCGAACGTTCTAGAATTTTCAAACAAATGAACAACGGTGTGTATACACGTATGGCCATTATTAAAAAACTATTGCAGGAACGGGGGATTATCCATGAAACGATTGCTGAAAAACGTAAAAAAACTGTCATCAACGGGTGAACTAGAGAGCTGTGAGCTTCTCATTGAAGGTACATCTATTACAAAAATAGCTTCTAGGATAACGGAGAGAGCTGATCAAATGATTGATGGAAAAGGGAATCTATTGGCTCCAGGTTTTATAGATGTGCACATCCACTTACGAGAACCTGGTGGTGAACATAAGGAAACGATTTTTACAGGTACTAATGCTGCTGCTAAAGGTGGATATACGACTGTTTGTGCAATGCCAAATACGAATCCAGTACCAGATAATACGACTACTATTCAAAATATATTAGAAAGTATAAAAGCAGAAGCTGTGGTTCGTGTTCTTCCATATGCTGCCATAACAAAAAAACTGCAAGGTAAAGAACTAGTTGATATAAAAGAAATAGCCCAAACAGACATTTTTGCTTTCACAGACGATGGTGTGGGCGTTCAAACGGCGGATCACATGCTTCAGGCTATGAGGGAAGCAAAGGCATGTAATAAAGTAATCGTTGCTCATTGTGAAGATAATTCTATTGTCTATGGTGGTGTGATGCATGATGGTGAAGTTAGCAAACGTATGCAGATGCCAGGCATTCCAGCTTTGAGCGAATCGGTACAAATTGCAAGAGATGTACTGCTAGCTGAAGCAACTGGATGTCATTATCATGTATGTCACGTTAGTACAAAGGAGTCTGTCCGAATTATTCGCGATGCGAAGCGGGCGGGAATTCATGTAACAGCTGAAGTAACGCCACATCATTTATTACTTAATGAGTCGGCAATCACAACAGATGATGCGAATTTTAAAATGAATCCTCCTTTACGTGCAAAGGAAGATCAGCAAGCCTTATTAGAAGGATTGTTGGATGGCACAATTGATTTTATTGCAACAGATCATGCACCACATGCGAAGGAAGAAAAAGAACGTGGTTTTCTAGAGGCGCCATTTGGGATTGTCGGACTAGAAAATGCATTTTCTTTGCTCTATACATACCTTGTTCAAACAGGGAAAATTACACTCAAACAGCTTATCGATTGGCTAACGATCAAGCCGGCAGAAATATTTCAACTACCATACGGCAAGCTCGATGTTGGTAGTGTCGCAGACTTAACTTTAATAGATTTGAAAAAGTCATTAACCATTGATAAAGAAACGTTTTATTCAAAAGGTAAAAATACACCTTTCCATCAATGGGAGGTTACAGCTATTCCAGTTTTAACAATTTCGGAAGGAAACATAGTCTATGAGGAGGATCTAAAATGACGAAACGACAGCTTATATTAGAAGATGGATCGGTATTTGTTGGTGAAAGGTTTGGAAGCGAACAAGAAACAACTGGAGAAATTGTCTTTAACACAGGGATGACTGGTTATCAAGAAATTATAACAGATCCTTCGTATTGTGGTCAGATTGTCATGATGACATATCCACTGTCGGGGAATTACGGCATCAATCGAGATGATTTTGAAACGGTAACACCGTTTATTCATGGTTTTATTGTGAAAGAAGTTGCTGACTATCCTTCTAATTTTCGTAATGAGGAGACGTTAGATCATTACTTAAAAGCGAATGGTATACCTGGAATTTCTGGTATTGATACACGAAAGTTAACAAAGATTATTCGAAAATATGGAACGATGAAAGCTAAAATTGTGAATGCAGAAGTCCAGCCAGAAAAAGTTATCTCCCAGCTTAAAGGAATAACATTGTCGAGAAATCAGGTTTCACAAACATCAACGATTAAACCGTATGTGGTTCCTGGAAGAGGGAAACGAGTGGTAGTGGTTGATTGTGGTATGAAGCATGGAATTCTTCGTGAACTAACAAAACGTGATTGTCATATTACGGTCGTTCCTTATAACTATAGCGCAGAAAATATAGTACGTATCAAACCAGATGGCATTATGCTTACGAATGGTCCAGGAGATCCAAAAGATGTTCCAGAAACAATCAACATGATTAGACAGGTAATTGGCAAAATCCCGGTTTTTGGTATTTGCTTAGGACACCAATTATTAGCACTTGCATGTGGAGCAGATACAGAAAAAATGAAGTTCGGTCATCGTGGATCTAACCATCCAGTAAAGGATATCCGAACGAATCGAACATATATTACATCCCAGAATCATAGCTACGCTGTAAAACAAGCATCTTTAATACAAACGGATTTAAAGCTTACACAAATTGCGCTTAACGATAATACCGTAGAAGGAATTGAACATTCTATTTACCCCGCTTTCTCTGTACAGTATCATCCAGAAAGCTCACCAGGGCCAGAAGATACAAGTTATTTATTTGATTCATTCTTAAAAATGATGGAGCAGGTAAAAAAGGAGGAAAAGGTATATGCCTAAAAACACTTCAATAAAAAAGATTTTAGTAATAGGCTCTGGACCGATTGTTATTGGCCAGGCGGCAGAGTTTGATTATTCGGGAACACAGGCTTGTCAAGCATTAAAAGAAGAGGGATATACCGTATTATTGGCCAATTCTAATCCAGCAACGATTATGACGGATCATACGGTAGCTGATAAGGTCTATATGGAACCTCTAACGGTTGAATTTTTAACAAAAATTATTCGCACAGAACAGCCAGATGCTTTATTACCAACACTTGGTGGTCAAACAGGACTGAATTTGGCAGTAGCGTTGAACGAAACAGGCATATTAGCTGAATATCATGTAGATTTATTAGGAACATCCTTAGAGGCTATTCAAAAGGCAGAGGATCGTGAGAAATTTAGAAATTTAATGAATGAATTGGCTGAACCGGTTCCAGCTAGTCAGATTGTCAACACGGTGGAACAGGCTTGTGCGTTTGCGGAGGAAATTGGTTATCCAGTCATTGTTCGACCAGCCTATACGTTAGGTGGCACAGGTGGTGGAATGTGTAATAGTGAAATAGAATTAAAAGAAATTGCACGAAATGGTCTGGCTTTATCGCCTGCTAGTCAATGCTTGATTGAGAAGAACATAGCAGGATTTAAGGAAATTGAATACGAAGTGATGCGAGATAAAAATGATCAAGCCATTGTCGTGTGTAATATGGAAAATGTTGATCCAGTAGGCATTCATACAGGGGATTCCATCGTTGTTGCACCTTCTCAAACATTAAGTGATCGCGAGTATCAGCTATTACGAAATGCCTCGCTAAAAATTATTCGGGCATTAGAAATTGAAGGAGGATGTAATGTCCAGCTTGCAATAGATCCTAATAGCTTTCAATATTACATTATTGAAGTAAATCCAAGAGTTAGTAGATCCTCAGCACTTGCGTCGAAAGCTACAGGCTATCCAATTGCTAAAATGGCCGCTAAAATTGCTGTTGGTTTAACACTGGATGAGATTATTAACCCGATAACCGGCAAAACCTATGCATGCTTTGAACCAGCACTTGACTACGTTGTGTCAAAAATTCCTCGATTTCCGTTTGATAAGTTTACTGCAGGCGATCGCTATTTAGGAACACAGATGAAAGCTACAGGGGAAGTAATGGCAATAGGTCGTAACTTTGAAGAATCATTGTTAAAGGGCATTCGCTCACTAGATATTGGAACAGAGCAATTATGGCTAGCCAATTTAGAATGTACAAGTGATGATGAATTAAAACAGCGGTTGCAAAAGGCGGATGATGAAAGGATCTTTGTTTTAGCGGAAGCTTTACGTAGAAAGTTGTCTGTTGACGAGATATTTCAATTAACAAAAATAGATCGATTTTTCTTAAATAAGTTACAGCGTCTCATCATCATTGAAGAGAAATTAAAGCGTAACAAGCAGGAACCTTCCATGCTTTTAGAAGCTAAGCGCCTTGGGTTTTCCGATGCACATATTGCTCGTTTATGGGAGCAATCAGAGGATGATATATACAACTATCGAATCAAACAAAATGCTTTGCCTGTTTATAAAATGGTCGACACTTGTGCAGCTGAATTTGAATCGGAAACGCCGTATTTTTATAGTACCTATGAAGAGGAAAATGAGTCTATTCAATCTGAGCAGAAGAAAATCCTTGTACTTGGGTCTGGGCCAATTCGGATTGGTCAAGGGATCGAATTTGATTATGCGACGGTTCATTCCGTGTTAGCGATCAAGGAGATGGGATATGAAGCCATCATCATGAACAGTAATCCGGAGACTGTTTCCACTGATTTCAGTATTTCAGATAAATTATATTTCGAGCCATTAACATTAGAAGACGTGATGCATGTAATCCAGTTAGAACAGCCAGAAGGTGTTATTGTTCAATTCGGTGGTCAAACTGCCATTAATTTAGCGGCAGGACTTGAACGTCGAGGTGTGAAGATATTAGGGACAAATTTAGAAGCGATTGATCGAGCAGAGGATCGAGACAAATTTGAGCTATTAGTAGATGACTTACAGCTCTTAAGACCACAGGGGAAAACGGTGTTAAATATGGAAAAAGCGAGAGAGGTAGCTAACACGATTGGTTACCCTGTATTAGTAAGACCTTCTTATGTCATTGGTGGAAGTAGAATGGAGATTGTTTATAATGACCATGAATTAGAATCATATCTTGCTAAGACAGATCATGTTGCAGACTCTCATCCAATCTTAATTGACAAATATATTACCGGTATGGAGGTAGAAGTTGACGCGATAAGTGATGGCGATACGGTTATCATCCCGGGTATTATGGAGCATATTGAACGTGCCGGTGTTCACTCTGGTGATTCAATAGCCGTGTATCCACCCCAACGAATAAGTGAATCTGTGAAACAAAAATGTTTGGATGCAGCTACTCGTATTGCCTATGCGCTTCAAGTTAAGGGGCTGATTAACATTCAATTCATTGTTTGTGATCAAGCGGTATACGTACTTGAAGTAAACCCAAGAGCAAGTAGAACAATTCCATTCTTAAGTAAGATCACTGGTGTAACGATGGCAAATATTGCTACGAAATGTATACTTGGGGAAAAGCTTCAGGAGATGGGCTACGTAACGGGAATCTTACCTGAAGACGATCAAGTATCCGTTAAAGTACCTGTGTTCTCGTTTGAGAAGCTTCGTAGTGTTGATACCATTTTAGGTCCAGAAATGAAATCTACTGGTGAAGCCATCGGTTATGATAAGACATTAGAAAAAGCATTATATAAAGGGCTTATCGCATCAGGAATTAAATTACCACAAGAGGGAGCAGTGCTATTAACGGTTGCTGATAAAGATAAACAGGAGATGCTTGGAAATGCAGAGCGATTTCATCAATTAGGCTTTCAATTATACGCTACCGAAGGAACTGCAGCTTATATTCGAGATGCTGGAATACCAGTTACTAAAGTAGAAAAAATTGGTGCAGAGAAACCAAATGTCCTTTCGATTATTGAAAATGGGGAAGTACAATATGTAATCAATACGTTAACTTCAGGACAGCAGCCACGTTCAGATGGATTTAGAATTCGTAGAGAATCTGTGGAACATGGTATTGCTTGTTTAACAAATTTAGATACTGCAAATGCAATCCTTAATGTAATAGAATCTATGACATTTCAAGCTAAACCGATGCAGCAAAAAGAGGTTGTCATCTTATGATGCGTAAAGAGAACATGGTTATTTTAAAGAAAAGCCCCATAGCGCAAGATACCATCGAAATGGTGCTTGAGAACAAATATATAAGCAATACAGCAGTGCCTGGACAATTTTTGCACCTACAGTTGAAAGGGCATATGCTAAGACGCCCAATATCTATATCTCAGGTTGATGAACATGCGGAAACAGTCACGATTCTTTTTAAAGTTGTTGGTAGTGGTACGAAAGAATTAGCTTCCTATCCCATTGGAAATTCCATCGATGTACTTGGTCCAAGCGGAAATGGTTTTCCGCTTGAACCTAAAGCTAATTCAACAATTCTTATTATAGGAGGCGGTATCGGTGTACCTCCACTCTACTATTTGGCACGAAAATTAAAAGAGCAACAGGTGAATATTGTCTCTGTATTAGGCTTCCAAACCAAAGAGAGTGTGTTCTATGAAGAAAAATTTGCTGAACTCGGTCGGACAATTATTGTAACTAATGATGGCAGTTATGGTAGAAAAGGATTCGTAACCAACGTATTAGACGATGTAAGTAGTATTGATTGTTATTACTCATGTGGACCATTACCGATGTTACAGGCTATTACCGCTCAAATGGCAGGAAAACATGGGTATATCTCTTTGGAAGAGAGAATGGGCTGTGGAGTAGGCGCTTGCTTTGCTTGTGTCATTCCTACAGATGATTGCGGAGGCTATAAAAAGATTTGCAAAGATGGTCCTGTATTTCCTGCACAGGAGGTGCAACTAGTATGAGCTTGGCGATTGAATTACCTGGTTTATCATTAAAAAATCCAATTATGCCTGCTTCGGGATGCTTTGGGTTTGGTAGAGAATATAGTCAATTTTATGACTTGAACAAATTAGGTGCCATCGTTATGAAAGCTGCCACAATGGAACCTAGATTTGGGAACCCAACTCCACGAGTCGCCGAAACAGCAGCTGGGATGTTGAATGCCATTGGATTACAGAACCCTGGTGTTAGTAGCATTATAGAAAATGAAGTGCCTTTTTTAGCAAGCTTCTCCACACCAATCATCGCAAATATTGCTGGTAGTACGTTAGAAGAATACGTAGAAGTAGCAAAAGCATTTAATGAAGCAGGTGACGTTACTGCCTTAGAACTGAATATTTCCTGCCCAAATGTTAAGGAGGGCGGGATCCAGTTTGGAACAGATCCAAAGATGGCAGCAAAGGTAACAGAACGTGTTAAAAAGGCAAGTAATCTACCTGTCTATGTTAAACTCTCACCAAATGTATCAGATATTGGGACAATGGCAAAAGCAGTAGAATTAGCTGGAGCCGATGGGTTATCGATGATAAATACACTTACTGGAATGCAAATGCATTTATCTGCAAAACGTCCTTTACTGGCAAATAAAACGGGAGGGTTATCTGGACCAGCAATTAAACCAGTAGCGATACGAATGATTTATGAAGTAAAAAAGCAAGTCAATATTCCAATAATTGGGATGGGAGGAGTAGTAAACGCGGAAGATGCTCTTGAGTTTTTATTAGCGGGAGCTAGTGCGGTGGCTGTAGGTACGGCAAATTTTCAAAACCCTTATGTCTGTATAGAAATTATCGAACAACTACCAAAAACATTAGCTGCGTATGGTTTTAATTCCGTAAATGATGCAATTGGAAAGGGGATATGTTCATGAAGACACCAATATATCTTGCATTGGATTTTCCCAATTGGGAACAAACGAAAACGTTTCTTGAACAAAATGATTTACATGGTGTACCAGTAAAGGTTGGTATGGAGTTATTTTATAAAGAAGGGCCCATCCTTATCGAACGATTAAAAGAAAATGGACATGCTATCTTTCTTGATCTAAAGCTTCATGACATTCCAACAACGGTGATGCGTGCTATGGAAAATATTGCTAAGCTGGAAATAGATATGGTAAATGTTCATGCCCTTGGAGGCAGTGAGATGATCAAACTGGCCAAGGAAGGGCTTATAAATGGCAATCCAAATTTCCAAACGAAATTGCTCGCAGTAACCATTCTAACCTCGATGGATCAATCGATAATGAATCAGGAAATGCTAATTTCAGGTGATGTAGAAGCAAATGTCCTTCATTTTGCAACGTTTGCTAAACAGTTTGGGGCTGACGGAGTTGTCTGTTCTGTACTTGAGGCGAAGGCTGTGAAGGAACAATGTGGGACTTCGTTTCTAACCGTAACTCCAGGAATTAGGCTCACTAATACCGATAATAATGATCAAAAACGAATTGCAACACCTTCTTTCGCCAGAGGTAACGGGTCAGACTTTATTGTTGTGGGTAGAACCATTACAAAAGCAGATAATCCAAATAAAGCATATAAACAATTAAAAGAGGAGTGGAAAAATGCAGGAGCATGACCACATCGTACGTGAATTACTAAGAATCAAAGCTGTACAAATAAAAACAGATGGGTATTTTACTTGGACTTCTGGTATACAGTCGCCAATTTACTGTGATAATCGTCTAACCATGTCTTATCCTGAAGTACGCAAACAGATTACCACATCCTTTATTAAACGAATGAATGATTTGCAAATAAAGCCTGATATGATTGCTGGATGTGCTACTGCTGGAATACCACATGCAGCTTGGTTAGCAGATGAATTAAACCTACCGATGATCTATGTTCGATCAAAACCAAAAGGTCATGGAAAAGGTAATCAGATTGAAGGCGAATTAGAGTCTGGTAAACAGGTGCTTGTTATTGAGGACCTCATTTCCACTGGTGGTTCTTCGATTGAAGCTGCGCAAGCAATTGAAAAAAATGGTGGAAAGGTTTGTTCTGTATTTGCTATTTTCACCTATGGATTAGCTACTGCAGAAACAGCTTTTACTGAAGCGGGTTTTTCCCACCATACCATTACGGGCTTTGATCAATTAGTGAATGCGCTACTATTAGATAAAGAAATTACAGAAAATGAAAAGCAAAAGTTATTAAAATGGAGAGAGGACTTGGGGAAAATCAATAGTCGTTTTAATAGCTAAAGTGTTCCTTATGTTATAAGTCTAACATATTGTTAATTGATTGCAGAAAGGGTTAGGGACGAACCTAAAATAGTTAACTCAAAAGCCGTGAAACAAAAATAAATGTTGATACGAAGCGCGGTCAAAGGACATAGACTCCCACGGGTACGGCCTCAGCTACTTTGGTAAAGAAAAACACGTGGATCTTCGGACTCGTGCTGTTTTCGCTGGATAAGGAAGGCTTCAGCAGGGATACATCGTAGCAGAAAAAGCGTTCTTTTTCAAGGAGTCTCGTATATTTTAGGTGCTATATTAATTATTTTATCAAAGAACGAATGATAATTAATTTGAAATAATTTTCATTCGTTTTTTGATTGTTTCTTCATTACTTTTGTCTCAGCCTCTCTTACTGCCAGTTATAGGCTATATGCGGGATAAAAAGGTCTTTAGGCCTTTCTTATAAGTTAAGAAAGTATAAAATCAGTGCAATGACTGCGTTAAACCAAGTAGTTATTTTGAAATGTTTGATGTATATTGGCAATGCTCCGACTAATTACTTCGCTTTCCGCGGGCACGGCCTCAACTAACTTTGCAAAGAAGAACACGTTGCAAAGTGGATTTTCGGCTCGCGCTAATCCCGCAGGAGT
>NZ_CANMAB010000113.1:0-12587 GCF_947495635.1 uncultured Virgibacillus sp.
CAAACCCCACGGAAAGGGAAGTGGGCAGCTGGAGTGGTGGTTAAGCAGTAGCTATTATTCCATAATAGCTACTAGAGGAAGCATAAATCTGAGCATGTAGTGATAAGGACTAACCATTTTGCTCAGTTTTTTTGGTAATGATCATGCGTAGTCTAATATCGTGAAGTTTCTAGTCGTGCCTGTTACCCTATAAAAGAAGGTAAAGTTAAATACTAACGGAAATGGTGATATCATGTTGTATAATCTAGAAGATAAAGTTGTTCTTGTAACAGGTGCATCTAGAGGGCAAGGCGAGGCACAAGTACGCTACTTCTTATCGTTAGGTGCTCGTGTAATCATTGCTGCACGGGAGCTGAATGATGCGGAAAAACTGTCACAAGAATTTGATAAGAATAAAACACTTCCTGTTAAGCTTGATGTAACAAATGAAGTACAATGGGAAAGGTCAATTCATGCTGCCATAGAAGCATTTGGTAGGATAGATGTTCTCGTGAACAATGCAGGATTATACTACAATGCTGCGTTGACGGAGACAGAACTTCATCAATATCGTGAAATTATTAATGTTAACCAGATTGGTGTATTCCTTGGCATGCAATCGGTTATACCGATAATGTCTCAGCAAAAGAAGGGCTCCATCATTAACAATGTCTCTATTTCAGCATTTGCACCTTTAGATGGAACGGCTGCATATGCTTCTACGAAAGCAGCCGTTGTGGCAATGTCAAAAGCGACGGCTGTAGAGGTAGGGAAAGATGGGATAAGAATAAATATCGTACACCCTGGCGGAATAAATACGGGAATGGCTCAAACAAGTGGAACAATACCTATTTATTCTCAAACTCCTCTAGGAAGAATCGGTGAACCAAAAGAAGTTGCACATGTTATTGGGTTCCTTGCTTCAGATCAAAGTTCTTATTGCACCGGTGCCGAAATTGTTGTTGATGGCGGATTAACACTAGGTACAAGAATAGAATGATCGAACATCTGTCGCTTCTTTAAACTCAAACATGTATGGAATATTCCTTAAATGCCTTATTAAGAGAAATAGTATATGACGTTTTTTGTAATCGCAGCCTTTACACTATCAATTTACTAAATTCTGAAAAATAGGATAGACAAATGATACAGAAGTGATAGAATTTATAGTAATAGATACAAAGGAGTGCGCTCTAAAATGAAGCAATGGATGAGAAAAATAGCTGTTGTTCTTATCACAATTATGACATTAGGGATGTACGTTCCAACTTCATTAACGGCAGATCCTGAGGAGCATAAAGAACGTTATGATTCAGGGTCAGGTCTAGACGAAGCTACACCTGTCTCGGTATTAGAAACGCCAGAAGATGTCGTCCCTATTCAAGCATATACCATAGATCAATTAACGGAAAAGGCGAAAGAACAGGCATTAATAAAGATGGGTCCAAGAATTTCACATCGAATTGAGGACGAGTTTACAGCCGTTATTTTACCGAACATAGAAAAAGTGATGGAGACAATTTTATTTGATGATAAAGCGCCTGTGACTTACTATGACATATCGGAGGATCCCGCTGATGGCTATGGAGAAAGAATATTTAATATTTATGACTTGAAGGCGCAGGAAAAAGTGGCTAAATTCCATGTGAGAAGGGATCATCGTCCATTAGAAGGTCATTGGTTTAATTTCCATTACCATCTCCAAGCTGATAATTTTGAAAAACACTATGACATTGGTGAAATATATTGGGATAAAAACACACCCCCTAAATGGATGACGTAATAAAAAAGAGGCTGAGACAATAGAATGAAGAAACAATAAAAAACGAAAAGATAATTAATTTGAATTAATTATCTTTTCGTTTTTTGGTTAGAATCATTCATTTAGCACCTGAAATAAGCGAGACTCCAGCGGGAACAGCACGAGTCCGAAGATCCACTTGGTAACGTATTTTTTCTTAACCAAGTTAGCTGAGGCCGTGTCCGCGGAAAGAGCGTATATCTTCACGGTGCGGCGATGATACTCCTATTGATAACATGATTATTCGTATGTTGAGTAAAGAAGTTGTGTTTTGTCCCAGCACGTTTTTAATCACCATACAGAAAAGTTGTTTATCCCGCATATAACTGGCAGTAAGCTCCCCACTTCAAGGAATAAAGTGAAACCAATAAGGATAAGTGTGGGTTCGACTGCCAGTAAATGTCCGATTGGTTCACCTAACCATCCGTGGGGATAAGCAACCCCCCCACGGATGGAAGTTTCAATTTATAGTTTAGATAACTCAATTATCTTGCTTCTTACTGGTCTAATTCAGTTAATACGTCTCCTATTTGTCGATTGTGTATGAGCATATCTGCGTAAGCATCTAATGCAGTAGGTTCTTGATTAATGATGACTAATCTCGCACCACCTTCTTTGGCGATTAACGGAAATTGGTTTGCCGGTGTTACACTTAATGATGAGCCAAGGACCATAAATAAATCAGCTTTTTCTGATTCAGAGAGTGCCGCTTGAAAAGCTTGGGCAGGCAATGTCTCTCCAAATAATACAATGGAAGGACGTAAGATGCCACCACATTTACAAAAGTAGTCTTTGTGTACATATTCTTCACTACTATATTCCTTCTGGCAGGATTGACAGTGGAGCCTTTGCAGCGTGCCATGAAGCTCAGCAACACGATTACTCCCAGCTTGCTGGTGAAACCCATCTACATTTTGCGTTATAATCGATTGTATGGTACCGGCCTTCTCCCAATCTGCAAGAATATAATGGCCTTTATGTGGTTTATAGGATTTCACTCCCAATACTCGCTCTCGATAAAATGTTGTAAATGCCTCAACGTTATTATTTAATGCATCAGTACTAGCGATTTTAGCAGGATTCTGCTTGTTCCACAACCCTTGATTAGCTGAACGAAAGTCTGGCAAACCACTTTCTGTCGACATCCCAGCTCCCGTGAAAACAACCGTATATTTCGCTTCGTAAAGCCATTGTTTTAGCAAGATATTCCCTCCAATCTCGCACTTCTATAGTTAATTATTTTCCACTTGAGCATTCCCGTTTTTCTTTTTATGTAATCGGAACGGTACGATAATAAGTACAGCAATTAAAAACAGACCTAAATAACCAATTAGGGGGTAGAAAAAGGAGACCAATTCTGTAAAGCCAACAAAACTTAAAGCAAATGCGGTAAGAATTGTGAATACAATAAACATACGAAATGACTTTGTTTCACTTTTCATAAACCGAGATCCAAATGAAAAGAACATGCTAACAGCAGTATTAAAAATCATACCAAAAAGAATGATGGAATATAGCATTCCAAGTATAGGAGAAAGATCATCCGCGATTTTTAAAATAGGCATCTCGTAGCCAACAACTGCTTCCATATTAGAAAAAATCGCTAAATGGTTAAAAACAATAAGTAAACCGATCCCGAGACCGCCGAGTAGTCCGCCAATGGTAGCAATTCTTTCATTTTTTTCAGATCCCCCCATAACTAATGCCATAGGTGCACCTAAAGCTATATTAAACGATACATAATTAACGGCAGAGATAAACCAGTTTGATAAAGCAGCTGGCTGATTTCTAGCAATTGGTTCCATTGCTGCAAAGGAAGTATCCATTGTCATCATGCTATAGATGGAAAGTAAGATGACGGTTAGAATTAAAAAAGGTGTAATGCTTGCAATAACCGCAATTACACGATTGACATTCATCATAACGGTAAGGATAACGAGTATCGTCATTACGGTAATTCCAGCAAAGGATGAAAGCCCAAATTGTTGACTAAAGATTGATCCAGCCCCTGCGATCATGACTACTCCTACACCGAACAATGTAAAGACAATAATGTAATCAACCATTGTCCCTAAAAAGCGCCCGCTCATCAGATAGATGACTTCTCGATGCGAGGTTGTTTGATACTTGCTCCCAAGTCGTGTAAGTGTCATACCTAGATAGGCGAATAAACCAGTGGAAACAATGGATCCAATTGTCCCAATGTAACCAAAGCTAGTAAAGTACTGCAAAATTTCTTGTCCAGAAGCAAAGCCTGCTCCAACGACTATTCCGATAAATGCACTGGCAATCTGTAAAATTCTTTTCATGTTGTTTCCTCCGTGCTGATGTTGTTTGTAAGTAGTTAAATGGAATGATATAAATTTTAATCTTGCTCGTTTTCTCTATTATAATAATAGTAAGTGTAATGACTCCCTTCAGCTTTTTCACATAATTGTATTTATTATCGTATCATATTTTTTTAACAGATGAAGGGATCTTTTATTTAAAAGGGGTAGATACATATAGTTGAAATGTCCCAATTACGAAGAACTCAAAATAAGCAGTCAGAATAATGGGGGTATATATTAATCATGTCAACTATAAAGAGATTTATAAAAATAATGAAGATTGAAAGAACCTAATCAACATTATCTAATAAACACCACACATCTAAGATGGTGGAAGAGCAACAAAAATTCAATGAAGCCTTACAACAATCATTTGATCGGTTAAATCAATCCGTGGGGGATAAACAACTCCCACAGATTGTTAGTACCATAGAGGTTAGAACCAATCGGACATCTACTGGCAGTTGATTACCACTTCGGATTAATCGAAATGATGGAAACAATCATAAATAAGTTGAATAATCTAGAAACCTCTTGCTTAAGGAGGTTTTTTTTCGAGTAATGGACAGCCTTACATCTTCTATCACCAGCTTTCTCATAAACTTCTCATTTTTTTTAATCCGTCTCTCACGATGTATTCATTTTCAAATGATACATTCACATTATCAAAATTTTCCAAGGGAGCGGTAGAAATGAAAGTTGTTATGATACCATCAGGTTTTAAAGAATGTCTTCACGCAGGAGAAGTAGGTATTGCAATGGAAAGAGGGGCTCGACGCTATAATAACCAGATAGACGTAGAAATCCTACCAATGATTGATGGAGGTGAAGGTTTTGCGAAGGCCATTACAAACATAAAGGGTGGTCAATTAATTTACAAAGAGGTTACAGGGCCGGTTGGAGAGAAGGTTTTAGGTCATTTCGGCATTTTTGAAGAGGATGGCAAGAGAACGGCTGTCATTGAAATGGCTGCAGTATCAGGCCTGCATTTAGTTCCGAAACAGCAAAGAAATCCTTTGAAGACAACTTCGTTTGGTGTAGGTGAACTAATCGCATATGCGATGGACTTACATATTAATCAATTACTAATTGGCTGTGGAGATTCCGGTACTTCGGATGGAGGAACAGGAATGGCACAAGCACTAGGGGTACAATTCTTCAATGATAATCACCAATTGATTACGATTGAAGGAGGAGGGGATTTACGAAGGATTGCCTTTATGGATACGAATAAACTTGATAAACGCTTACGTCATTTACAAATAGATGTAGCTTGTAATTGGAAAAATGTATTATGTGGGAATCAAGGGGTGGCTCGTGTGTTTGGGCCTCAAAAGGGGGCAACGAGACGACAGGTAGAACTGCTTGCTACTGGATTAGAACATTATGCAGAGGTCATTCAATCGCATATGCATGTCGATGTACGAACAATGCCTGGCAGTGGTGCTTCTGGTGGATTGGGAGCAGGGCTTATTGCATTTGCAGGTGCGACATTGCATGAGCGGTTTACACTGATCCGGGACTTTATTGACATGGAGCAAGCAATTGCTTCTGCAGATGTAGTTTTTTCCGCAGAAGGTAGCTTGGATTTCCAAACGCCAAATGGAAAAGTACCAGCTGAGGTTGCTAGGATTGCTCGAAAATATGATGTGCCTGTGGTTATCATTGCAGGAACGATCGGTAAAGGTGCCACTGCGAATTATCGTGCAGGGATTCATGCATATACAAGCATTACACAGAAACCAATTGCTTTAAATGAAGCATTGGAGCTAGCACCTAAGTGGATTGAGGATAGCGTTGAATCCATATTAAGGCAAATAGAGATTGGTACTAAACTAGCTAAAAGAAAGGATGTCATCCATGTCAAAGGAAATGGTCGGGCCTTTCAAAAGCAGTAAATGGACAGTTTTTGATGCTAGGCTTTCTAAAAAGTCAATATGGATGATTAGTTTACATCTTCTTTTCTTCATGGCTACTATGCTAATTGGTGAGCTTGATTATTCGGCAAGGGTTTCCCTATTTGCCTTCCTATCAGCCATGACTTTCTGGGTTATGACTTCACTATCTGCGGGATTCGTTGCTATTATGGTTATTATTGGAATTGTATTGTTCCGAGCAGCAGAGGCTACATTATTATATGAGTCCTTTGCCCAAGAAGTAGTATGGTTAATGATTGGAGCTTTTATTATCGGAGAAGCTGTTAAACAATCAGGTTTAGGAGATAGGCTGATTTATTATTTGTTACGTAAATCAAGACAGAAACATACGCTTCTTTTATTTTTAACAAACCTCCTTTTAGTAAGTGCTTTTTTTATCCCTTCTACCTCCGGTAGAGCAGCGTTAACTAAGCCAATCATAAGTGAATTGGGTCAACGATTTCACACAAACGAAGAGCGAGGGTTCTTAGCATTATTAGCACCTGTGGTTATACTGATGAGTACATCAGCAACGTTAATTGGTGCTGGGTCACACTTAATCGGGGTTGGATTACTTGAAAATACAACGGATCAGTCCATTTCCTATATCCAATGGTTTATTTGGGCTGTGCCTTTTACCATTGCCATTACATTTATCACTTTTTTCATCATGAAGTGGTTCATATGGCCAAGTCATTCACTAACAGAGGTAGGGAAGTCGATTTCCATAAATGGACACCAGATGAAGCCCACAACAATGACAACTAAGGAAAAGCAAACATTACGCTTGATTGGTCTTTTGCTCTTAGCATGGTTAACAGAGCATGTTCACGGCTACGATATTGGCTTTATAACAATGGCGGGCGCATTGTTGTTTATGCTGCCAAGAACCGGAGTAATTAGTTGGAAGGAAGGTATTAATGCAATATCCTGGCAATTAATCATGTTTGTTGCTGCTGCTACAGCTTTAGGGAAAACGCTTGTCGATACAGGTGTTGTAGGCTGGATTGAAGGTGGATTACTTGATGTCCTCAATGTATTTGATCATATTCCCAATTGGCTATTCATGATAATTATGTTAGTGATTGCGGTGACAAGTCATTTATATGTACATTCACATACCACAAGAGCAATTATTTTTATTCCAAGTATTATTGTATTTAGTGAGTCCATAGGGCTAAACACTGCGGCAGTTGTTTTCTTGAGTTTACTTGGAATGAACTATTGTTTAACATTTCCAGTTAGTTCAAAAGCAATATTACTATTCTATGAAGCAGGTGATATGACGATTGACGCAAAACAATTGCTTCAATTAAGTACAATACTTATGCCAGTTTATATCCTTGTTATGATTGTATTTTATTTTACGTATTGGCAATGGACCGGATTACAACTATGAGTATGGAGCTGCCCTCAGCTCCATACGTACACGAATGGACATATACTTTCCCCAAAACGGGCTTTTTCCACTTATGAAACATCACATTTTAACTTCTAAAGCTTCCCACCTTAGAAGCGTTCTGTCCTTCTTAGTTGTTATATAAACCGAACCATTTGAGACACAATTCTATTAGTTGTCTAATTGTAGTTCGTGTAGTCCTTGTATGTCCACAATTTGCTCATTTTCCATTTCATCTAGAGGAAAGATAGTGGCTGTTGTATTTTTTTCATGTAACGATTTGATGTAGACTGGGATTCCTCGATAGCGGACTTGTATCATCTCTGCTGCATTCATTATTTCTTGAGCTCTTTCCTTATCCATCTGAATCCACCTTCCTTTCTGTTAGTAGCGTATGTTTATGCTCCAGTGAAGTAGTTTCGTCTTATTTTTTCTAACTTTCACCTAAAATATGTGCAGGATTATAGGGTTAATCTCACAGTGGTTTGGCCCAGTGAAATGGTGGGAAATATAATGTATCATAGGTAAATGACTGACATATCCTAACAAGTATATGAACTTACATAAGGAGGAAGACATACGTGATCATTGCGATCATTATTTTATTATTTGTATCTTTTTTCTTTTCAGGCAGTGAAACGGCATTAACCGCGACAAATAAAATGAAATTACAGACAAAAGCTAAGAATCATGATAGACGATCTGGGAAGCTGCTTGAATTAGTATCCAAGCCAGAACAATTTATTACAGCAATTCTAATAGGGAATAATATTGCAAATATCTTACTACCGACGCTCGTTACTATGGTAGCGATTGACTACGGTATAAATGTAGGGATTGCTTCAGCGTTATTAACGATTACGATTATAATCTTTTCAGAAGTAATTCCTAAATCAGTAGCGGCCGCCTTTCCTGATCGAATTGCACATGTGGTCTACCCAGTTATTCAAGCAGTCGTTACTATTTTTAAGCCATTAACCATGCTGCTTAATGGAATTACTGGTGCTATCATTCGCTTTTTATCAAAAGGACAGGAAGATAGTACATCTGTATCGAGAGAAGAAATTCGGGCTATGGTGGATATAGCGCGTACCGAGGGTATTTTTAAACAGGACGAGACCTATCGTATTAAAGGGGTACTGGAATTTAATAATCTTAATGTGAAGGATGCATTGAAGACACCCCGTGTGGATATTATGGCACTTCCTTGTGATTCAACATTTGAAGAGGTTAGAAATATTGCTATTGATAACCCATTTACAAGGTATCCAATTTATGAAGAGGAGATTGACAATATTGTAGGTGTATTCCATTCAAAGTATCTGTTGTCTTGGGCGATGGAACCGGAAAAATCATTAGAGTCGTTTAGCGATATGAACCCGTTAATCGTTTTCGAATTCCATTCGGTTGATTGGGTATTCCGAAAAATGATACAGGATAAAAAGCATATGGCAATTGTTCTTGATGAGTATGGTGGTACGGAAGGGATCATAACCCATGAAGATATAATCGAAGTCTTGATTGGTTTAGAAATAGAAGATGAAACAGATAAGGGTAACGAATCATTGGTAGAGAAAGTCACAGACTCTGAAATTATATGTCATGGAAAAATTCCACTTCATCGCTTGAATACCATCTTTCATACTGACATCCCGGAGGAAGAGGATGTCCTGTCTGGGTTCTTGCTTAAAGCCTTTCATTATTTTCCAGAGGCAGGTGAGGAAATATCAACAGATCATTTATGGTTTAAAGTTTTATCTGTAGAAGATCGTACAATTAAACGAGTACAAATTAGAAAGCGGGAAATACGGAAACATACAGAACCAAGTCATGAGTAAGAGGATTCCATTCCCCTCAGTTATCAAGATAGATTTGACTCAGTATTAGGGAGAGGAGGAAACACTGCTGTCTGTTATGGCCCCGGATAATTTTCGATCGTTCGTGAAGGGATGATAGTCTGATTCCATAACTTGGCACAGAAGACAGAATTAATGGGAGAAATAGCTTGTTCAGGTAGGAAAACGAGGAGACGGTTCAATCGCTGTCTGTACCTGTTGTGAAATCAACTGTATTTCTATATTTGTATACAGATCATTTGGAGTTTTTTAACGAGAAATGATTAAACGGATTTTTGGAATAAATAGGTAATTAGGTTGGTAGTGGTTTCACTAAAGATCTGCATTCTTTTTAAAGTTAGAGTGCACAATAAGCTTTTGTTTATGCTATGATGGGACAAAGGAGCGAAGTAAGTATGAAATACGATGAAAAAGTAATGAATCGAATGAAACGAATTGAGGGTCAAATTCGTGGGTTATTAAAGATGATGGAAGAACAAAAGGATTGCCGAGACGTTGTAACACAAATGTCAGCTGCTAGGAGTGCATTGGATCGCACAGCAGCACTCATTGTCAGTCAGAATCTAGAAAAATGTATTCGTGAAGAACAGAGAAATGGTGAAAATACGGAGGAATTAATAAAAGAAGCAGTTAATCTACTTGTAAAAAGTAGATAGTAACTTGGAAGCTGACATCTTTCATGCATAAGCATGAAGTGGTCAGCGTTTTTTATAGTCTAGTAAATTAAAAAATTAGCCCATGTGGATAAATAGGCGTGTGTTGAGCAGAGTCCAGTTCCAGCGCCCAGATAACGAGGCGACTTCACGAATCGCCCTAAGCTAAGTCATCATCGGCTTGCAAGCTCTTTATCTCCGCTGATTCGCTCCAGTCGCTACGTTTCTAATCAGACGCTTGCGCTTTTGTTATAGTAATACATAAGGAATAAATATCTTGAATATATAAGTATATACTTATATACTTATATTAATGAGGAGGGTGTTTATGCAGGATACATCAGTAGAAACAGATCGTGCTGCTTTGATCTGTAAATTATTAGGAGATAAAACAAGGCTAATCATGATGAAGATCCTTGATGATCAAGATTGCTGTGTTTGTGAATTTGTTGAGATCTTTCAAGTTAGTCAACCATCCATTAGCCAGCATTTACGTAAGTTAAGAGATATTGGTTTGGTACAGGAGGAGAGAAAAGGTCAGTGGATATTTTATTCCATGAATAAAAATAGTTCGGAATATCCTTTCATCCAAATACTACTTGATCAGCTTCCAGATCAAAGTTACCAGTTAAAACAATTGGAAGAAAACGGAACAAGAATTAATTGTTGTAAGTAGGAGGGAGTATGTTGACATCATCGATTTTTCTAGCATTAGTTATCTTTATACTAACTCTCCTGTTTGTCATTTGGCAGCCTAGGGGGTTATCCATTGGGTGGTCCGCATGTGGTGGGGCTATCCTGGCGTTGCTACTGGGAGTTGTTAGCTTTAATGATGTGATTGAAGTAACTCAAATTGTCTGGAATGCGACCTTAGCATTTGTAGCTATTATACTTATCTCACTGATTTTAGATGAAATAGGATTTTTTGAATGGGCATCCTTGCATATGGCAAGATTAGCTAAAGGTAACGGAGTTAAGATGTTTATTTACATCAGTATTTTAGGTGCCATCGTTGCCGCCTTTTTTGCCAATGATGGGGCTGCACTAATTTTAACACCAATTGTTTTGGCAATGGTTCGTAATTTAAATTTTAAAGAAAAAATGATATTTCCGTTCATTATTGCTAGTGGATTTATAGCTGATACAACTTCACTTCCTCTAGTCGTAAGTAACCTTGTTAATATTGTTTCGGCAGACTTTTTTCAAATTGGTTTTGTAGAATATGCCTCTAGAATGATTATTCCAAATCTCTTCTCCCTTGTAGCTACGATCGGTATCTTATTGCTTTACTTTCGAAAATCGATTCCGAGAAGCTATGCAGTCGACCAGCTTAGAGAGCCGAAAACAGCTATCCGCGATCTAAAGATGTTTCGACTATCATGGTTCATTCTTGCAATTTTATTAATCGGTTATTTTGTGAGCGAATTGATCAGTGTGCCAGTCTCCATCGTAGCTGGGATTATTGCCATATTCTTTCTATTGATGGCTCGTAAAAGCAATTCAGTCAATACAATGATGGTAATTAAAGGAGCACCTTGGGCTATTGTGTTCTTTTCGATTGGAATGTATGTCGTAGTATATGGTCTACGGAATGCTGGTCTTACTGAAATGCTGGCAAGTATAATTCAAGCAAGCGCAGATAGAGGATTATTCGTTGCTACAATTGCAATGGGATTTATTGCTGCGATTCTATCATCAATTATGAATAATATGCCAACAGTAATGATTGATGCTTTAGCAATCGCTGAAACTAGCACTTCTGGAGTAATAAAGGAAGCGCTGATTTATGCAAATGTAATTGGATCGGATCTAGGTCCAAAAATTACACCAATCGGATCACTCGCTACCCTGTTATGGCTTCATGTGCTATCACAAAAAGGAGTAAAAATATCGTGGGGCACATATGTGAAGACAGGCATTATATTAACTGTCCCAATTTTGTTTATTACACTCATAGGACTATATATTACGTTATGGTTATTTTAAAAGGAGGATGAAAATGACGAAAAAAATAATTTACTTTTTATGTACAGGAAATTCATGTCGTAGTCAAATGGCAGAGGGCTGGGCTAAGAGGTATCTAGGTGAAGATTGGGAAGTAAGAAGTGCTGGTATAGAAGCTCATGGGGTCAATCCTCATGCCGTGAAGGCAATGAAAGAGGTTGGTATTGATATCTCTGATCACACGTCGGATATTATTGATCCGACTATCTTACAGCATGCTACCATCGCTGTGACGCTATGTGGAGACGCTAAGGACAAATGTCCTGTCACACCTTCGCATGTACATTGGGAGCATTGGGGCTTTGATGATCCAGCAAAGGCGGAAGGAACGATAGAAGTGAAGTGGCAGGTATTTCAACGAGTAAGAGATGAAATTGGCGCTCGAATAAAGCGATTTGCTGAAACAGGTAAATAGCTGCGTCCAGCTCTAGCGCCCCAGAAACGATGTGACATAACGAATCGTCCTAATCTAAGTCATCATGGGCTCGTAAGCTCACCGTGATTCCCTTATCTCGGTTGATTCGCTCCAGTCACTACGTTTCCTAATCGGCGCTTGCGCTTTTGTTCAAAGATAAGAAAGTATAAAATCAGTGCAATGACTGCGTTAAGCCAAGTAGTTATTTTGAAATGTTTGATGTCTATTGGCAAT
>NZ_CANMAB010000114.1:0-12538 GCF_947495635.1 uncultured Virgibacillus sp.
ATTCCCTTTAATTACATTTATTTGAAATTAATTAATACTTGACATTTTTGTTTTTGTTTAATGCAACGATAGTGAGGCTAGATAAAATGGATTTTAAAGTATAAATACCTGCTTTGAAATCTATTTTTTGGTAGTCATCGGAAATGAAGGAAATGATAAAATTTGTCCATGTGGATAAATATGCGTGTTAAGCCGCGTCCAGCTCCAGCGCCCAGAAACGATGTGACTTCACGAATCGTCTCACGATAATTCATCATCGGCTCGCAAGCTCACTGTGATTTCCTTATTTCCGTTGACTCGCTCCACTCGCTATGTTTCTAATCGGGAGCTTGTATCCCGCATATCACGTGCAGTATGCCCCCAATATGGATAAGAAGGGGATCAACTACCAGTTATAGGTCAGAATGGTTCCAAGGCCTTTAGGTTATACCCTTGTGGTACTAACAATCCGTGGAGGATAAACATCCCTCCACGGATCGTTGTTTCACTTTATCTATATAGTGTGCACATCCCATGCTCTATATCTGGTTAATTACAATTAAACGTTATTTCTTATTTTTCCCCACTTAATTCTACTAATATTTTTGCTTGAGACTTGTCCTTAGATAATGCTTCAAAGCCTTTTTCAATTATGTCATCCAGCTGTATTTCATCCGTGATAACAGATTGTGGCTGTATTTGACCAGATGCCATTAAATCAATCGTTTGCTGAAAAGAAGTAGGTGTATAAGCTATAGATGAAGTGATTTTCACACCTTTACCTGTTAATTGGAATGGGTTCCATTCAATCGGTCTAGCAAAGATTGATACGATTACCATGGTTCCTCTTGGTTTCGTTGCTTGAATAGATTGCTCAAATGTAGGAGCTACGCCAGCAACTTCAAAGGAAACATCTACACCTTCAGGTACGATATCTGTAATAGCTTTTACTGGATCAGTTTCCCCAGAATTAATAATATGTGTTGCTCCGACTTCTTTTGCTTTTTGCAGCCTTGTTTCCGACAGGTCTAATGCAATAATTTTGCTTGCACCTGCTGCTTTTGCTGCAATGATTGTTAATAATCCAATCGGTCCAGCACCGAATACTGCAACAGTGTCGCCAAATACTAGTCCGCCTTCTTTTATTGCTTGAACAGCAACTGCTGTCGGTTCAACTAAAGCTCCGTCTTGTAATGTTAATGGCTCAGGTAGGTGATATACATTTTTTTCTGGAACATTTGTAAATGATGTAAATCCACCATCTGTATTTAAACCGATAAAGGCAAAGCCATCATATGGGTCAAGATCCTCTGATTTATTTCCGAATGTAAGGGTAGGATTTACTGCTACTCGGTCGCCCGGCTTATATGTGGTAACCTTTGCACCTACTTCTTCTACAACTCCTGCAAACTCATGCCCAAATGTTAATGGAGTTGTATCGCCTGTTAAAGGATCTTCTTTTTCTACAGGAACAAATACAGGTCCTTCCTCATATTCATGAAGATCACTTCCGCAAATGCCTGCCCAAGCTACTCTCACCTTTACTTCAGTTTCTTTTAAAGGTTTCAATTCTCGTTCTTCTACTCGTACATCTTTTTTACCGTACCATACTGCAGCTTTCATGGAATTATCCTCCTTATTACTCAGATGGAAATAATTAAATTACTACTTTAGTATACCATTCTTATTTTATAATTTGTCTATTTCTGTCGAAACTTCACATATTAGTCAAGATAATTTTACAAGTAATATACAAATTAGAAAATATATTGTTTGTAGTCTATAAGTTATGGGTCAATCGGAATTCATTTGGGTGATTTTGTTAGAAGTTTACCTTTAGTAGTTAGTTCGTAGATGTGAATCATTATGTTAAAATTATGATTGAGAAACATAGAATCATTTAGTCTAGCATGCAGGTAGAATGAAGATATGGTTTCTTACTTTTAACGATTTATCCCACATATAACTTGCAGTAAGTTCCCTGCTTCAAGCAATAGAGAAAAAGCAATATGGATAAGGGGGAAATCGACTGCCAGTAAATGTCCGTTGGTTTAAAGGCCTCTAGGTCATACCCTTCCTCTAGGTCATACCCTTGTGGTGCTAACCATCCGTGGGGATAAACAAAATCCCCTACGGATGGAAGTTTCACTTTATACTATGAAATATGGAATTTTACAGTAATCGAAGAATAATAGATGAATCTTATTATAAGGAGGAATATGGAATGAAATTTATTCACACTGCTGATTGGCATCTTGGCAAATTAGTACAGGGTGTCTATATGACAGAAGATCAAGCGTACATACTTTATCAATTCATCGAGGCTATTGAAAATGAAAAACCTGATGCTGTTATTATTGCAGGAGATTTATATGATAGAGCAGTGCCGCCAACAGAAGCGGTACATCTCTTAGATGAAATTTTAGAGAGAATCGTACTTCAACTTCGCATTCCGGTTTTGGCAATTGCTGGGAATCATGATAGTCCGAGCCGATTAAATTTTGGTAGTAAAATTATGCGAGATAATGGCTGCCATATTGTAGGGACGCTCACGAATGATTTACAACCAATTGTTTTACATGATCATGATGGAGAAGTTCATTTTCATTTAGTTCCTTATTGTGATCCAAGTGTGGTAAGAACTACTTTTCAGGATGATACGGTTCGTACACATAATGATGCAGCAAAGAAAATTATCGAGCAGATTGAGAGGAGAATGGATTCACATGCTAGACATGTATTTGTAGGACATGCTTTCGTTACTCCTTATGGAGCAGAAGAAGAAAATACGAGTGATTCAGAACGTCCATTATCTATTGGTGGATCGGAATACGTAGCTGCTGAGCACTTTGCAAAATTTCATTACACAGCGTTAGGACACCTGCATCAAGCGCATTATGTATGGAACGAGACGATACGTTATGCTGGATCTCCATTGAAGTACTCTATTTCAGAGGAGCATCATAAGAAAGGATTCTATGTTGTGGAAATAGATGGAGAAGGTGCTGTTAATGTTGAGAAACGTATACTGCATCCGAGAAGAGATGTGCGCACAGTTGAAGCTTCTATAAATGAGTTGCTGACACACCCTATCAATGATGATTATGTATTTATTCGCTTAACAGACGAGTTACCAGTACTTTCACCGATGGAAAAGGTGCGATCTGTTTACCCAAATGCGTTGCATGTTGAACGGAAGCATAATCAATTTTCTCTTGCTGATGATGAGGAGAATAATCGGGTAGAACGCACCAAGCTGTCAGAACTTGAATTATTTCATGCTTTTTACAAAGAAGTGAAGGGAACAGAAGCAACACAAGAAACGGAACAGCTTTTTAAAGAAGTATTGAATGAATGGCTGCATGAGGAATCAGATGTAACAGAGACAGAAAAGTTGAAGCCTTATCTTACCATTTAATGCAGAAGGGAGTGGAATAATTGAGACCTTTAAAGTTAACAATGACAGCGCTTGGCCCATATAAAGATACGGAAACAATAGATTTTACGGAAATAGAAGCGTATCGTTTATTTGTTATTTCTGGAAATACTGGTGCCGGTAAGACGACTATATTTGATGGTATTTGCTTTGCTTTATATGGCTCAGCAAGCGGAGAAGATCGAGAAGAAAATATGCTGCGAAGTGATTTTGCCGATGACAATGTCCATACAGCAGTGGAGTTACTGTTTGAATTAGGCGGTCGTATTTTTCGAATTCTGCGCCAACTAGGCCATGTGAAGCAAGGGAATAAAACGAAGACAGGTGACCGATACGAATTCTATGAGCTAATAGATGGCAATGAAATTCCTTGTGTAGATAGGCAGATTGTATCTGAAATAAACAAAAAAATAGAAGCTTTAATTGGTTTAACCCAGGATCAATTTAAGCAGATTGTTATGCTTCCGCAAGGAGAATTCCGTAAGCTGCTCACCTCGAAAACGGATAATAAAGAAGAAATATTACGTCGACTATTTAAGACGGAACCGTATAAAAAAATTAGTGAACGGATGAGAGAGAAGAAGGCTAATGCAGAACAGGCATACAATAAAGCTATCCAAGCTCGTGATCAATTGATTAAGCATATTGAAGTGAGGTTACCTAAACGAGAAAATTCATTTCTATTTCAGCTTTTAGAAAGTGAGCATTACAATATCAATCAGGTTATAACTGGTTTACAAGAAGAAAGTCAGTTTTATATGGAGAGAATCGCGTGTGATAAGGCTAGATATGAACAAGCATATGAGGCTCATAATAACAAACAGGCGGAATATCACCAAGCAAAAGCTATAAATGATCGTTTCAATGAAATGCAACAAAAAAAAGCCAGACTAAGCGAATTAGATAATCAGCTTACAACATATCAAAAGCGAGAGAAACAATTAGACGATGCAGAGCGAGCTAACAACCTCATTCCTTATGAAAAACAGCGAAATGATTGGCATAAAGAAGAGGAAATGCAACAAAAGAATCTTCACTACGCAGAAAATAAGCTTAAAACAGCTAACGAGCGAGTAAAGCAAGTGCAAGCCTTGTATAAAAAAGAGGAAGATAAGAAGGAAGAAAGAGAACAACTACGTATTATTCTGGAACAACTAAAGGATTATTTACCAATAGTTAAAGAAATGGATGCGTCTAACCAACAGTTGAATAAGCTGAATCAGCAAGTACAGGATGGCGCCTCCGAATTGGAGAAACTTCAAAAACTACTCGATGTAAAGAATCAGCGAGCAGAAGCTATTCACGAACAAATAGAAAAGCTCGATCTCACAGTCGAGCAGTTACCAGATAAACAGCAACGATTACAAGAGATGCGAGATCAAGTAAAAGTCCTAATAGATTATATAGAGTTAACAAAAAAACACGATAAATTAGAAAAAGAATCCAAACAAAAACATCAAGAAGCATCTCAAGCGCAAGCTGATTACCAACAAATTGAAAGGGATTGGCTTAATAATCAAGCTAGTATTCTAGCAGCGCATCTACATGATGGACAAGCTTGCCCAGTCTGCGGAAGTATCGATCATCCACAAAAAGCCATAAATAGGGATCGTAACGTATCGAGGGAGCATTTAGAAAAAGCGAAGCAGCAATTTCAGATACTAGATACGCAATATCGTAACAGCTTTGCTGAATGGAATTCAGTAAGCGTACAATTAAAGGAAAGGGAAAATGAATTAAATAACTATTCCATAAATAAGAGAGATGTAACAAGTGCTAAAGAAGCATTAGTACTTCAAGGGCAGCAACTAAGTGAAGAAGTGAAGCAATTACATCATGATAGAAAACAGCTTGCTGAATATAAAGCTATGTACGAACAGGCATTAAAAGAAACCAAAGATGTAGAAGCTAAAGTGAAAAGAACGGAGCAATATTATCAAGAGCAAGTTGCATCTTATCGTACTGCTCATGCTGTTTATCAGGAAAGAATACAAAAGATTCCTCAAGATGTGAGAACTCTGTCTGAATTAGAGAAAAAAATAGAAGTAAAAAAAGAGCAACGAAAGGAATTGGAGGAGCGCTGGGAGCAAATACAACAAAAGCTGTTGCAGGAGAAAGAAGAATTGACTAAAAGTGAATCCGATGTTAGTCATGCAAGCAACCAGCTGCAGGAAACGAAGATAAGGCGGGAGAATGCAAACAAACAGTTTGTTGATGCATTAAGCCAAGCGTCCTTCCAAACGGAGGAGGTGTTTCAACAAGCTAAGCTGGAAGAGGATGAGCGTAAGCAGTTAAAGCATAGCATAGAAGAATATAATCAGCATCGGCTTACGCTGCAAAAACAGGTCCGTGATCTGAACAGAGAATTGAAAGATAAGCAGCAGGTTGAATTAACGACTATTGAAGCCAAACTGAAAGAATTAAAAGTAGAATACGAACAAGCATTAAAGACATGGGATCAATCAAATAAATACTATGAGGAAATCATTACACTACAGCAAAACATTGTCGAGGTCACTGAACAAGCTAATAACTTGGAAAAGAAATTAGCCACTATAACCGATCTCCATGATGTATTAAGAGGGCAAAATCACAAGAAAATATCCTTTGAACGGTATTTACAAATTGAGTATTTGGAGCAGATTATCGATGCGGCAAATTTACGATTAGATCGATTATCAAATGGTCAATTTTTCCTGAGTCGTAGTGACAGGCAGGAATCGCATGGAAGACAGAGTGGTCTAGGCCTCGACGTTTTCGATGCATACACGGGACAGACAAGAGATGTGAAATCCTTATCCGGAGGCGAGAAGTTTAATGCAGCTCTTTGTTTGGCACTAGGTATGTCAGATGTTATTCAAAGTTTTCAAGGCAATATTTCGATTGAAACAATGTTTATTGATGAAGGGTTTGGTACGCTGGATGAAGAAGCACTAAACAAAGCAGTTGATACATTGGTAGGTTTACAGCAATCGGGTAGAATGATTGGCGTGATCTCACATGTGCAGGAATTAAAAGCTATGTTCCCAGCAGTACTCGAGGTAAAGAAGACAAAAGAAGGATCTAGTCGAGCAAAATTTGTTGTAAAGTAACGGTAGCCTTTAAAGAATTTTAAAGGAACTGAATAGAGGAGGGCTATCAAAAGCTGAATCCTAGTGAATTTTTGTATCGCTTTTCACTGGCGTAGTTACATTTGACATGTGCTGTTTTCACAATTTTTTCGGCTAGGATAGACGTTCATGCATCGATTTCTCTCGGTAGAATAATTACTATTCCAAAGAACTGTCGAACTACTATCCTGATATACTTCATATTCGAGTAGTAGTTCGACATTACTTATCTCAATTTCTATAGTCTCTCGCTCTTCATAATCGTTTAACTTGCTGAAACGATGGACTGTAAGTGCTGTAATGTTTGTTTTAGATTGTTTGTTTCCTCTTGTGTTAGAGGTACCATTGGAAGCCGAACATCCCCAACTGGAACACCTTTCATAGATAATGCTGATTTGACGGGCGAAGGACTAGGTGCAGCAAACAAAGCTTTCATGATTGGAAGTAAATGTTGATGTAGCGCTGCACTAGCTTTGACATTTCCAAAGCTAAATTGATTTATCATCTCTTGCATTTCATTACCAATGATATGGGAGGCGACTGAGACCACACCTTTTCCTCCAATAGCTAATGCTGGTAATGTTAGTCCGTCATCTCCGCTGTATAGGGAGAAGTCCTTGGATGTGCGTCTAATTATTTCTGACATCGCATCAAGGTTACCGCTCGCTTCTTTGATGGCAACAATATTATCTATTTTAGAAAGCTGTACCGTAGTATCTACAGTTAAATTGACACCAGTTCTTCCCGGTACATTATAAAGCATAATAGGGAGATTAGTAGCTGCTGCGCTCGCTTGGAAATGCTGATAAATTCCTGTTTGCGAAGGTTTATTGTAGTATGGAGTAACAAGCATGATACCATTAACTCCAACTTTTTCCGCTTGTATTGTTAAATTAATAGTAGCTTTTGTGTTATTTGCCCCAGTTCCAGCTAATACCGGAATTCGATCATTTACTACTTCAACAACGAAGCGCATAAGCTGAATCTTTTCCTCATCTGTTAATGTAGCTGATTCACCTGTAGTTCCAGCAACAATCAGCCCATCCGTTCCATTTTTAATTAAATAATTTACGAGAGATCTTGTGGCATGAAAATCAATTTTTCCATGTTGATCAAATGGTGTCACCATTGCGGTTAATACTTGGCCAAATTCCATTTCTTTACACCCCTTGTGATAAGTTAAAACAATAGATGGATAGACCATTTCTAATTAACGCAAAAAAACAGCAGCAAGGGTTTGCTACTGCAGAAATGTAGTATTTCATTTTCTGCGTCAGATAGCCCTCCATATAGTTACCTATACGACAGTCCTGTATTTATTCAATAGCAGAACCAGCAACAGTAAATAATGAGTTATCTGTTACTTCGGCAACGATCCCTTTCCACAATCGTCAATGGATCTCATTATCCTCAAACTGTGTAATGATGACCGATGCACCTCTATCCTCACTTCAAATAATTGAAATAAGAAATATTTAATTGTCTGTAATATAACAGATTTCCTTATTTCACGCAAGGCTATTTGAATTTTAGCAAGGAAATGATGCCTATCGTTTATTCAATTGTTCCTTTAATGACATACAAATAAAGTGAACCTTCAATCAATTGAAGGTTTTGTTTGTCCCCCTAGTTACCAATAGTGTTGTTCCTTTATTGCTTGAAGCGGGGGTCTTACTGCTAGTTATATGTGGAGAAAAACATAATTTAGCTAAGCATCTCACCTAGAGTAATTACTCGAATCAATCAAAATATGACAAGTTGACATCCAGTCTATGCTTGAGGTGGTACGTGTTCTATAGGACGAAATACTTCTAGGTGACCTAAGGGCATCACTGTTTAAAGAATTCTTCCACCAATCCTATAAACTTCAGTACAATTGGAGGTAAATAACGATTTTTCTCATAGGCTAGATATACGCTTCTGGATAAATGTGAATCGTTAATATGTTTTATATGATAATCTGAATGAACTGTATTTTTAACATAGTTTTCAGGAACAACTGTGATTCCTAAACCTTCGATAACAAGACGACATGCTGTTTCAAATCGCTCGATTTCAAATTGAATCATTGGCTGAATCCCTGATTTAGCAAATGCATAAAGAATATCCTCTCTTGTTTGAAAGCCTTCTTTGCAAATGATAAATGTTTCGTCTTTCAAGTCATAAATAGTTAGCTCTGTATAATCTTGTAAGTTGTGCCCTTGAGGAAGAACAGCAACTAATTTTTCCTCATAGATAGGTAATGTCTCAATCGCATCATTATTCAAATTCTGATTTGTTATAGCTAGATGAATATCGAAGTTTGTTAAAGCTTTCTCTACATCCGTTAAACTTAGAATTTCTAATAATTTTATATGAGCATCCTGATATTCTTTCTGAAATTGTTTCAAAATTTTTGGTACCCAAAAATTGGAGGACTCTATTAAACCGATTGTGAGTTCCAGCGGTCCCTGCTCTTTCAAGCGGATCATTTCTTTAGATACATGCTGATAGTGATTTAACAATTTTTTAGCCTCTTGATAAAGTATTTTACCCTCACTTGTGACCTCGAGGCTCCTCGTATTACGTTTAATTAATGTCAATCCTACTTCATTCTCTAGCTTTTTAATAGCAGCACTAAGTGATGGCTGAGATACATGTAAGACGGTTGCTGCTCGAGTATAGGTTGATTGTTCAACAATCGTAACAAAATAGACTAAATGGCGAAATTCCATCCTAATCTCCTTAATTTATAGTTGAATTTTATAAAAATATAGAATATTTATATTTGTAATTATATATTATTATAATTATAATTTTAATGTATGGTATTAAATTAAAAAAATGTTATGTCTTCTATTATCTATAGTACCAAATAAACAGAAGGATCGATAATCAGATGGAAAAGGAATGTGAATTTTTTAACTACAGAAAATGTAAACGGTTTATTTGAGGTTGCTAACATAGGGAGGAGATGAAGAAAATGAGAATGGAAAAGAACATGCAAGTAGAACAATATCGTGGTTCAGCATTACATACGAAAGGATGGATACAAGAAGCTGCTCTTCGAATGTTGAATAATAATCTGAGCCCAGAGGTGGCAGAAAATCCAGACGAGCTAGTGGTTTATGGTGGGATAGGTAAAGCAGCACGAAATTGGGAATGCTACGAGGCGATTGTGAAGGAATTAAAACAGATAGAGGAAAATGAGACCTTACTCATTCAATCAGGAAAACCCGTTGCTGTGTTCCGTACGCATACAGATGCTCCGAAAGTGCTGATTGCTAACTCGAATTTAGTTCCAGCATGGGCGAATTGGGAGCACTTTCATGAATTGGATCAGAAAGGTTTAATGATGTATGGGCAAATGACTGCGGGCAGCTGGATCTATATTGGCAGCCAAGGAATTGTGCAAGGAACATATGAGACATTTGCAGAATGTGCTAGGCAGCATTTTGACGGCAGTTTACAAGGAACGATTACTGTGACGGCGGGGTTAGGCGGCATGGGAGGAGCGCAACCTTTAGCGGTGATACTAAATGAGGGGATCTGTATTGCTATAGAAATAGATCCTCATCGTATCCAGCGTCGATTAGATACAAATTATTTAGATACCTCTACGGATAGCTTAGATGAAGCAATAAAGCTTGCTGAAGAAGCGCGTAGTAAAGGGGAAGCGCTATCTATAGGCTTGTTAGGCAATGCAGCTGAGCTTCTACCGGAAATGCTTACAAAAGGATTCATTCCAGACGTACTAACAGATCAAACCTCCTCTCATGATCCGCTGAATGGCTATATCCCTGTTCATATGACGTTAGCAGAAGCAGCTAAATTAAGGGAGAATAATCCAGGGAATTATGTTCAATTATCTAAACAAAGTATTGCAGTTCATGTTAAGACAATGCTGCAAATGCAGCAAAAAGGGGCGGTTACCTTTGATTATGGAAATAATATCCGCCAAGTAGCCAAGGATGAAGGAGTAGCGAATGCATTTGATTTTCCTGGATTTGTTCCTGCTTATATTCGCCCACAATTTTGTGAAGGTAAAGGACCGTTTCGCTGGGTGGCATTATCCGGCGATCCAGAAGATATTTATAAGACAGATGAGGTCATCCTGCGCGAATTTAGTGAGAACGAGTCGCTGTGTAAGTGGATTCGCATGGCGCAAGAGAAAATTAGTTTCCAAGGACTCCCTTCTCGGATTTGCTGGCTAGGGTATGGAGAAAGAGCCCGCTTTGGAAAAATTATTAATCGTATGGTTGAACGAGGTGAATTAAAAGCACCGATTGTTATCGGACGTGATCATCTTGATTCAGGTTCCGTAGCCTCACCAAATCGAGAAACGGAAGCGATGAAGGATGGAAGCGATGCGGTAGCGGACTGGCCAATATTAAACGCGTTGATTAATAGTGTTGGGGGAGCTAGCTGGGTCAGTGTCCACCACGGTGGCGGCGTTGGTATGGGATACTCGCTTCATGCTGGAATGGTTATTGTTGCCGATGGAACAAAAGAGGCGGAGGAGCGTTTGGATCGCGTCCTTACAACAGATCCTGGGATGGGGATTGTTCGTCATGTGGATGCAGGCTATGAAAAAGCCGAGGATACTGCGAAGGAAAAAGGTGTTCATATTCCAATGCTACAACGTAAAGGGGCGTTATAAATGTCAGATATCCTATTTATTAAACATGCAGCTCAATTACTTACCATAAGTGGAAATACCGATAAGCCAGCTAAAACTGATGCAATGAGAGAGCTTAATAGTATAGAAGATGGTGGATTACTTGCGAAGGACGGTGAGATTATTGCCATTGGTACGACGGAAAAAATTCAAGCGAAGTATGCCGATGAAATTGCTCAAGCTAAACAAATCGATGCGTCTAATAAAGTAGTTTCCCCAGGTCTGATCGATCCTCATACACATCTTGTTCATGCCGGAACAAGGGAGAATGAGTATGCAATGCGACTAAAAGGAAAGTCGTATATGGACATCATGCATGCAGGAGGCGGTATTCACGCAACAACTCGAGCTACGCAGCAAGCAAATTATGACCAACTTTATCATGAATCGAAGCTGCGTCTAGATACATTTCTAACAAATGGCGTCACCACAGTAGAAGCAAAGAGTGGATATGGTTTAACGACAGAACATGAAATCAAGCAATTGGAAGTTGCCAAGCAATTAAATAAGGATCATGTCATGGATGTTGTTTCAACATTTATGGGAGCACATGCTGTACCAGTAGCCGAAAAAGAAAATCCAGATATTTTTGTAGATCGAGTTATTTCAGAGATGATTCCAGAGGTTGCTAAACGGAATTTGGCAACATTTAATGATGTGTTTTGTGAGCGAGGCGTATTTACGCCAGAACAATCAAGAAGAATTCTGGAGGCGGGTAAGGAATATGGACTAATTCCAAAAATTCATGCGGATGAAATTGAATCCTATGGGGGGGCAGAATTAGCTGCAGCTGTTGGTGCGATTTCAGCTGATCATTTATTGAAGGCATCGGATGTAGGAATTCGTCAAATGGCTGAACAAGATGTTATTGGTGTTCTTTTACCAGGTACTGCATTTTTCCTAATGGCAGAATTTGCTCAAGCAAGAAAAATGATAGATCAAGGCTTAGCCGTTGCTCTTTCTACGGATGCAAACCCAGGTTCATCCCCAACGTTATCCTTACAGTTTATTATGAATCTTGGCTGTTTAAAAATGGGGATGACACCTGAAGAGGTTATTACAGCAACAACCATCAATGCTGCACATGCGATTGGTTGTGCTGATAAAATCGGGAGTCTAGAAATTGGTAAACAGGCAGATATTACGATTTTTAATGTACCAAATTATCTAATGCTATCCTATCAATATGGAATGAATCATGTGGATACAGTTATCAAGAAGGGAAAGGTAGTTGTAGAACAAGAGAACTTGTCCACATGTAACAGGCATGTATCCTCCGTCATTAGCGTTGCACAAAAAATTTTAAAAATAGTCAAGTGCGCAAAACTGGAATATTTATCAAAAATATACCAATTA
>NZ_CANMAB010000115.1:0-12150 GCF_947495635.1 uncultured Virgibacillus sp.
AATAGCTACTAGAGGAAGCGTAAATCTGAGCATGTAGTGATAAGGACTGAGCGAATTTTGCTCCGTTTTTCTTATTGTCTAATTTCCCCCGTATATAACTTGTACTGCTCCCACTTTATAAATATAACATGATTATTCGTATTTTGAGTAAAGAAGTTGTGTTTTGTCCAAGCCTTTTCCTATTCTTGGCACTTCCTTACGCTAATCTTTTGCCTACTATTTAAAAGAATGTATGAGCGAAGAAACGTAACATAAATCAATAGTTGAAGTACTACTAATAGAGGATCCTAAGAGCGTTTACCTTCTTTGTGTTCGTTATATTTCGACTTTTCATTTTATTAACTGTATGTTAGAATTGAAAGAAAATTACTAATACTGAAAAAGACCTAAAAGGAGTACTCATCATGAAATTATATGTGTCGGTTGATATGGAAGGAATAACAGGTTTACCTGATTATACCTATGTGGATTCTAATGAGCATAACTATGATAGAGCTAGGAAAATCATGACAGATGAAACCAATTATGTGATTGAAGCGGCATTTCAAACAGGTTGCAGAGAAATTTTAATAAATGATAGTCATTCTAAAATGAATAATATACTTATAGACCAATTACATCCAGACGCTCAATTAATTACAGGTGATGTAAAGCCTTTTTCCATGATGCAAGGATTAGATAATACATATGATGGAGCAATGTTTGTCGGATATCATGCTCGAGCAGGTCAGTTTGGCGTTATGTCACATGCAATGATCCATGCTGTACGTAATTTTTATATTAATGATCATCCGATTGGGGAAATGGGATTAAATGCCTATTTAGCAGGTTATTATCAAGTCCCAATAATTTTTGTAGCGGGGGATGACCAGGCAGTTAGGGAAGCACAGGAGCTGATTCCCAATGTTACAACTGCAACAGTAAAGGAAACCATATCTAGGTCTGCCGTTAAAAGTTTAACACCCAAAAAAGCTGGTGAACTTCTAACAATGAAAGTAAAACACGCCATTACTAATCGAAATCAAGTAAAGCCATTAATACCTCCAAAACAACCAATATTAAAGATAGAATTTAACAATTATGGTCAGGCGGAATGGGCAAATTTAATGCCTGGAACGCAAATACTGCCTGAATCTACCGTTGTATCTTTTCAGGCAAAAGACATATTAGAAGCGTATCAAGCGATGCTTGTTATGACGGAGCTCGCTATGAACACAAAATTTTCATAGGGAGGAAAAAGCATGCTACGATACATACTAAAAAGGCTACTTATCATGGTGATAACACTTTGGATTATTGTTACATTAACGTTTATTCTAATGGTTTCAATTCCTGGCTCCCCTTTTAATAGTGAAAGAGGAACAAACGAAGCGGTACAGGCAAACTTAGAGGCTCATTATAATTTAGATGAACCTTATGTTATACAGTATTTTCTATACTTAAAATCAATTGTAACGTTTGATTTTGGTCCATCCATTAAGCAACCTTCGCAGACAGTAAATGATATGTTAGGTCGTGGTTTTCCAATCTCATTTGAATTGGGGATTATTACCATTATTGTTGCTGTTATTTCTGGAGTCACTCTAGGGATATTTGCAGCACTCAAACATAATAAAGTAATCGACTACATGGCAATGGGATTTGCAGTTCTGGGTATTTCGATTCCGAATTTTGTATTAGCAACATTGTTAATACAACAACTAGCAGTAAACTATGAACTATTCCCAGTAGCAAGATGGCTAAGTCCAGCACATATGATCTTACCAGTAACGGCGTTAGCGACTGGTCCAATGGCTATCATAGCACGTTTGACAAGATCTACAATGCTAGAGGTATTGACACAGGACTACATAAAAATGGCGCGGGCTAAAGGACTTTCTCCTTGGAAAATCGTTATCAAGCATGCATTAAAAAATGCGTTAATGCCAGTTGTTACCATTATGGGGACTTTGCTTGCTGGAATATTAACGGGTACCTTTGTGATTGAAAAAATATTTGCAGTTCCAGGCATGGGGAAATATTTTGTTGAAAGCATTAATCAACGAGATTATCCAGTAATAATGGGGACTACCGTATTTTATAGTGCATTCTTAATTATCATGCTTTTCCTTGTTGACCTTGCGTACGGTATTCTTGATCCGCGAATTAAGTTACATAAAAAGGGAGGAGAATAGTATGAAATTAAAAGACAAACCCTCGAAACATTTCTATTCTCCTACAGACATACCAGATGATTGGTTTAATTGGAAGGAAAAAGATAATCAAGCTGCAGAAGCTGTTGCCCGACCATCGTTATCCTATTGGCAGGATGCATGGAAGCGTCTAGTTAAAAATAGACTAGCTATGGCAGGTTTAATTTTCTTAATTGTACTCGTAATTTTTTCAATATTCGGCCCTTTGATTTCACCTTATGATGTGAATAAACAAGATTTACCAAATCAATACCAACCGCCTTCAGCAGACCACTGGTTTGGGACAGATAATGCAGGTAGAGATGTATTTACCAGAACGTGGTATGGTGCAAGAATCTCCTTGTTTGTCGGATTAATGGCTGCCTTAATCGATTTCTCCATCGGCATTTTATATGGTGGAATAGCTGGTTATAAAGGTGGTCGAACGGATAACATTATGATGCGAATTATTGAGGTATTGTACGGTCTACCTTACTTATTAGTTGTTATTTTACTATTGGTTGTACTTGGCCCAAGCTTAAGCACAATAATAATTGCCTTAACCGTTACTGGATGGGTTGGAATGGCAAGGATTGTCCGGGGCCAAGTATTACAGATTAAGAACTTTGAATTTGTCCTCGCATCCAAATCATTTGGGGCGAAGACACCTCGAATTATTCGGAAAAATTTATTACCCAATACGATGGGCCCAATTATTGTACAAATGACTCTGACTGTTCCTAGCGCAATTTTCGCAGAAGCTTTCTTAAGCTTTTTAGGGCTAGGTATCCAGGCACCCTTTGCCAGCTGGGGAGTAATGGCTAACGATTCATTAGGTGCGATTCTATCTGGAAACTGGTGGACATTGTTTTTTCCTGCATTTTTCATTTCGTTTACGATGTTTGCGTTTAATGTATTAGGTGATGGTCTTCAGGATGCACTTGATCCGAAGCTTAGGAAGTAGGTGAACAGATGGACAAAATACTAGAAGTAAAAGACCTTCATGTAACATTTTCAACTTACGGTGGGACTGTTAAGGCAGTAAGGGGAGTTAATTTTTATTTAAATAAAGGTGAAACCCTGGCTATTGTTGGTGAATCTGGGTGTGGGAAAAGTGTAACCTCTAATGCCATTATGCGACTCATACCTGAACCACCAGGAAAGATTTCAAACGGGTCCATTATTTTTAAAAATAAGGAACTAACAACGCTTTCTGAAAAAGAGATGAGATCAATCCGTGGGGTAGATATCTCTATGATATTCCAAGACCCAATGACTGCGCTTAATCCTACACTCACTATAGGCACACAATTAATGGAAGGATTACAACAGCATCAACAAATAACAGGAGATCAGGCTAAATCTAAAGCGATAGAAATGATGAACTTAGTGGGTATTCCGAATCCAGCAGAGCGGTTGAAGCAATATCCCCATCAATTTAGTGGTGGGATGCGACAACGAATTGTTATTGCGATGGCTTTAATCTGTAAACCAGAATTACTGATTGCAGATGAGCCAACGACTGCTTTAGATGTAACAATTCAGGCTCAAATTCTTGAACTGTTTAATGAAATTCAGGAAGTAACTGGAGTTTCGATCATACTTATTACACATGATTTAGGGGTTGTTGCTAAAATTGCTGATCGTATAGCCGTTATGTATGCTGGGAAAATCATTGAGGTTGGTACAAAACGTGAGATTTTTTATCAGACACAGCATCCATATACAAAGGGCTTATTGCATTCGGTCCCACGATTAGATTTACAGGGAGAGAAATTGACTCCAATTGATGGTACACCACCTGATTTATTCTCACCCCCACAAGGATGTCCATTTACAGCAAGATGTCCTTTAGCGATGGAGGTGTGCGATAAAGTTTATCCCGTGACGACTGAACGAAGCGATTCTCATAAAGTGGACTGCTGGATGCAGGATGATCGGGCAAAACAGCTATTGGCTACATCAGCCGAAAAATAATATCACGAGAAGGGGGACTTTAGCATGACAAAGAAATGGCTATTATTAGTAGCTACGATTATTATCACTTTTGTACTATCAGCTTGTACAGCGAATGAGGATGCTGGAAAAGAACCAGAGAGTGATGGAGAAGGAGAGGGTACGGAAGAGGCAACAGGAGAGAAAATATTGCAACTGAATAATGGGGAAGAGCCAACATCATTTGATCCAGCAATCGGGTTTGATGCAGTATCTTGGAATGCTTTAAATAACTTACTAGAGGGATTAACACGATTAGGAGAGGATCATACACCTCAAGCAGCTATCGCTGAAAAATGGGATATATCGGAAGATGGAAAGACATATACCTTTTATTTACGCGAGAATGCAAATTGGTCTAATGGTGATCCAGTTGTAGCACAGGATTTTGTTTATGCTTGGAAAAGGCTTCTAGATCCTGAAACTGGTTCTTCCGCAGCCTTTTTAGGATACTTTATAAAAGGTGGAGAGGCGTTTAATAACGGAGAAGGTTCTGCTGATGATCTTGGATTAACGGCTGTTGATGAAAAGACATTTGAAGTAGAATTGGAAAATCCAACGGGTTATTTCCTGCATGTTGTTACTAACCCGGCTTTCTTTCCGGTGAATCACAAAGTGGCGGAGGAAAATCCAGAATGGCATGCAGAAGCAGAATCTTTCGTTGCAAATGGCCCATTTAAATTAGAGTCATGGAAACATGATAGCGAAATGGTATTTAAGAAAAACGAAGAATATTGGGATGCAGAGGCAGTGAAGCTGGATGGTGTACATTGGGCAATGGTTAATGATACGAATACGGAATACCAGATGTTTGAGCGTGGTGAGTTAGATTCAGCTGATATTCCAGCAGAGATGTCTGATCAACTTATTGACGGAGATAATGTCCAAATAGAAGAACAAGGTGGATTGGATTTTTATCGATTCAATGTAACCGAAGAGCCTTTCCAAAATGCAAAGATCCGTAAAGCGTTTGCGATGGCGGTTAACCGTCAGAATATTGCTGAGTTTGTAGTCAAAAATAAAGTAAAACCGGCATATGGATTTGTATCGCCAGGCTTTCAAAATCCGTCGGGAGACGATTTCCGTGACGTAAATGGTGAATTGGTAACGTTTGATCCAGAAGAGGCAAAGAAATTACTTGAAGAAGGTATGGAAGAAGAAGGATATGATGAGCTTCCAAAGGTTACCTTGTCTTATAACACAAGTGACGTAAATAAGGCAGTAGCAGAGTCACTTCAAGGTATGTTTAGTGAAAACCTTGGTGTTGAAGTGAATTTAGAAAACACAGAATGGAATGTATTCCAAGAAGATCAAAAGGCATTAAAGCACCAACTATCTCGTAGCTCCTTCTTATTTGATTATGCAGATCCAGTAAATTTTTTAGAAAGCTTTATTACAGGATCGTATATGAATCGAACTGGCTGGTCTAGCGAAAAGTACGATGAATTAATTGAAAATGCTAAGTCTGAAACTGACGAAGAAAAGCGTTGGGAATATATGTATAAAGCTGAGAAGCTTTTGGCAGAAGAAATGCCAGCATTTCCGATTCGATACTATAATCAAGTAGAAGTTGTTCAAGAAGGTGTCTCCAACCTTTTGCGCCATCCGGTCGGTTATCTTGAGTTAAAACATACAGATAAGCAGTAAGCCATGAGGAAGGCTCAATTACAGATTAGATTGTATTTGAGCCCTTTCCTTTTTTACCCAGAGAACATGATGAACAGAAAGAAGGTTTGCTCATGATTCACCCTCCAAGGTTGAAGAAAGGAGATACGATTGGTGTGATTGCACCGGCTGGGCCTCCTGATCGAACTCGTTTACAAAAAGCTATATCCTTTTTTTTAAATATGGGACTTTGTGTGCAGTTGGGGAAACATATAGATAAGCGCAACGGTTATTTAGCAGGAACAGATAGTGAACGGCTTGAAGATTTACAGGATATGATTACGAACCCTGCTATTAAAGCTATTGTTTTCGCAAGAGGGGGGTATGGTTGTGCACGTATAACACCATACATTGATTTTGCTTGTATCAAAAAGCAACCAAAAATATTCTGGGGGTATAGTGATATAACTTATTTACATACTGCAATACGACAGCGTACAGGACTAATCACATTTCATGGTCCGATGCTTGCCTCCGATATCGGGAATGACGATTTTGATTATCTGTCTGCACGTATGTTTGAACAGCTTTTTCAGCCAACTACTTATACGTATACAGAGGAAATATCCCCATTGCATGTTATTGCTGAAGGGAATGCAAATGGTGAATTGGTAGGAGGAAATCTTTCACTATTAGTAAGCTCGCTGGGAACACCGTTTGAGATTGATACTACGAATCGATTGTTATTATTAGAGGATATAGGGGAAGAGCCCTATAGGATAGATAGCATGCTTAATCAATTGAAGCTTGCTGGAAAGTTAGAAACAGCAGCAGGCATTATTTTAGGTGATTTTGCTGATGCCAAGCCAAAAGTAACACCATCACTGCCTCTAGATAAGGTGTTTGACGATTATTTTAGAAAATTAGATATTCCAGTTATTTCGGGATTTAAAATTGGTCATTGTATGCCTCATATCGCTATTCCATTAGGGGTAGAAGCGTGTCTTTCCTCATATGATAAAAAGCTTATTGCCAAACCTGGTGTACAATAGTGAAAAGGAAAATGGAATGTTGGTTTTGAAATAGGCTAGAAACTAAACCTGATATACAGCTGTAGCGTAGCTCATTTAGAGCCAACCAATGTAACAAAAAATAATTTTAACGCTTTTATAAGAGAAAAGAAATCAATAGGAAGGCTAACCTATCATTCAATACAATAGATTACATGGGGACTTTACAGGTTTGGTAGCAATGAATTATCTATATGTACAAATGGAATTATCAAAATAAGAGAAAGGGGGCGCTTTGCTTGCCTAAACAAACGTTTGATCAAATTGATGCGTTCCAATGGGTTGCATCTGTTCAAGTAGCAACTGTCTGGACTTCGCCAGATTCTAGTAGAGAGATTGATACATTTGGAATAAGTACACCGACGGATATTGATAGATGGATAGAGACGCTTAGTTATGAGGATAAACTTGCCTTATGTGAGGACAATCGTGTGCAGACACAAGTATTGTATGGTGAACAAGTTTATGTTACAGAAATAAAAGGAGAATGGGCACATGTTGTAATTCCTTCTCAACCATCTTATAAAGATAAAAGGGGTTATCCTGGTTGGGTTCCTATTCATCAACTAAAACAAGTTGACAGATCGCTATGGGATCAAAAAAAGAGAGCTATGGTAATAAAGGATAAGTCATGGCTAACATATGAGGGCAAAAATCATGATTTTAAATTAAGCTATTTAACCACTTTACCGGTACATGATGTGTATGAAGATCGTGTACAAGTGCAAACGCCTCATGGAAAGGGTTATCTAGATTTAAGTGATGTTCATATTTTTTCTACATCTGATGGATTGGAACAAGGGACAGGAAAATCGATTGTTAAAGCAGTAGAAGCTTATACAGGATTAAATTATTTCTGGGGCGGTATGAGTTCATTTGGCTATGATTGCTCTGGTCTAGCATATGCTGCCCACAAAGCCAATGGCTATTTAATTGCTAGAGATGCTGGAGATCAGGCTAATGATGGAATAGAAGTTAGAGTGGACGAACTACAACCAGGAGATTTACTATTTTTTGCATATCAAGGAGGAAGCGGTACGATTCACCATGTTGGAATATATTACGGAGATGGGAAAATGCTGCATTCTCCACAAACTGGCAAAGGTACTGAGATAATAGCGATTAAAGACACAAAATATGAGAAGGAGTTATGTACTGCTAGGCGGTATTGGCTCAACACAGAGGAGAATCATAATGGATGACAAGATATTAGAAGTACTTCACCTAAAGAAGCATTTTACAGTTGGAAAAGGTCAAGTTCTCCAAGCGGTAAATGATGTTACATTTAACGTGAAAAGAGGAGAGACATTCGGTCTTGTTGGTGAGTCAGGCTGTGGGAAATCTACGATTGGTCGTACAATTCTTGGACTATATGATAAGACAGATGGAGATGTTTTATATGATGGTAGGAATGTACATGACTTGAATGAGAAAGATAGATTTCAATTTTACCGTCGTATGCAGATGATATTTCAGGATCCTTACGCTTCACTAAATCCCAGGTCTACTGTTAAAGAAGTAATTTCCGAACCAATGGAAATACACAACATATATAGAGATAAAAAGGAGCAACTAAACAGGGTTTATCAACTTTTGGAAGAGGTGGGACTTAATCGAGATCATGCAAATCGTTATCCTCATGAATTTAGTGGTGGCCAGCGCCAGCGCATTGGAATTGCACGTGCATTAGCACTGGAACCAGATTTTATTATTGCCGATGAACCGATTTCTGCATTGGATGTATCTGTACAAGCGCAAGTGGTAAATTTATTAAAAGCGTTGCAGATTCAAAAAGGATTAACCTTCTTATTTATTGCTCATGATTTATCTATGGTAAAGCAAATTTCTGACCGAATTGGAGTGATGTATTTAGGTCATTTAGTAGAGCTCACAGAAAGTACAACATTGTATGATGATCCACTTCACCCCTACACGAAAGCACTGCTTTCAGCAATTCCCATTCCGGATCCGGATATTGAAGAAGCAAGAGAGCGGATCATTTTAAAAGGTGAGTTGCCGAGCCCGATTAATCCTCCATCTGGTTGTGTTTTTCGAACGCGTTGCCCAATGGCAATGGAGATTTGTTCCAAGACCAAGCCAGCTTGGCAAGAGGTAACACAAGATCACTATGTAGCATGTCACTTATATGATGAAACAGTGGAAAATAAAGAACCTGTTAAGAGCTTAATCAGAAACTAATGGAATCGTTTTATCCCACATATAAACGGCAGCAAGACCCTACTTTATTTAGGTCATAGAATTAGGAGTTGAAGAATGAATTCAATAAGTGTGAAGGAACTAAATACAACTACTGAAATTATGGAAGCATATCCCATAATGAAACAATTAAGAACACATCTAGATGAGCAGACATATAAAAGCTTAGTTATAGACGCCATGAAATATGATCACTATAAATTGATGGCATTACTTGAGCTAGGAAAGATAGTTGGAGTTATCGGATTCAAGCCAATGATCACGTTATATTACGGAAAATTCGTCTGGATTTGTGATTTGGTTGTTGATGATGATAAACGATCAATGGGATATGGGGAGAAATTACTCACGTATGTTCATCAATGGGCTAAAGAAAATAAATACAAAACAATTGCTTTATCATCAGGTATTCAAAGGGATGCTGCCCATCGATTTTATGAAAACATAATGAACTATGAAAAAGTAAGCTATGTCTTTAAATCGTCATTCTGAGAAATATAACTAATGGAATTACCTAGATATATTAATGTATAGGTAAGGAGAAGGCATTTATCAATAATTAGAATTATTGGAAAACTTGAGAGCGTCTCAGGTTTTTTATTTTTAGGTTCTATTGTTTTCATTCGGTGTATAGATTTAATAGTAGGAATGCTAGATTAAATGACTTGGAAGGGGGAAGGTAATGAAAAAAAGCCAATACCAACAAAAGAGCGGGCTGAAAGATTGGAAGAAGCGTAATTCTTCATTGTTAAAGAAAATTAAAGAGAAGCAACGAGCCTCGTATAAAAACAAAAAGCTTCCTAGTAAGCAGCCTGTTAAAAACAAGCTCTTACCGATTAAATCTAAAAAGCCGTATTTTTTAACAAAACCACCAAAGCAGCCATCAAAGTGGAAAATTCCTGTGATGTTCCTATTGTCTACTTTAATAATAATCATTTTGGTTGTTCCAACATTAATTGTTGTTCCATTTGCCAAGGGAAATCAGCAAGAAGGAGCTACCCCTATAGAGAATGAAACTACAGCACAAGTTGAATTAGGCTCCTCTCCCTTTTCAGTATCGGTAATGAGGTCGGCTTCCGATAAAGTGGAAGGTATTCCACTAGAAGAATATGTTGTTGGAGTAGTGGCCTCAGAGATGCCTGCAGATTTTGAGAAAGAGGCACTGAAGGCACAGGCTCTTGCTGCAAGAACATATATAGTAAACTATAAGCTTCATGGTAATGAGGAAGAGTCAAAGAAATCAGATGTTACAGATACGGTGCAGCATCAAGTATACAAAGATGAGTATCAGCTTCAAAAGCAATGGGGAAGTGACTTTAATTGGAAGATAAATAAAGTAAAGAAAGCGGTGCTCGAAACAGAGGGAGAAATATTAACGTATAAAGATGCACCAATTACTCCCGCATTTTTTTCAACGAGTAATGGTTATACAGAGAATTCCGAGGATTACTGGGAAAATGAACTTCCCTATTTAAGGAGTGTTGCTAGTCCTTGGGATAAAGAATCTCCAAAATATTTAGATCAAAAGACATTCTCCTCTGATCAATTAGAAAAAGCACTAGAGCTAGATTTTTCTAATAAAACTCCGTTACCCATTCAATTAACACGAACCGATAGTAAACGAGTAGAGGAGATAGAAATTGCTGGACAAAAATTCTCAGGAAGGGATATACGTGAGAAGCTAGATTTACGATCAAGTGATTTTACGGTAGAGCAAAAAAACAATCATTTTATCTTTACTACGAAAGGCTTTGGCCATGGAATAGGCATGAGTCAATATGGCGCAAATGGAATGGCTAAAGACGGAAAATCATATAAAGATATTGTGCAATATTATTATCAGAATGTACAAATAAGTACTGTAGATAATATAGCTCCAACCCTCGTTGCAAAATAAGCGGGGGTTTTTATGCATGTATCATTTTTCCAGTTATCATGAATTCATAAATTCATTTAATTTCCCCATTATTTTATAAAAAATGCATTAATTCTCAAAATATTTTTTTGAAAATGTATAGAAATTCCTTTTTCTGATCAGAATGGTTGTTGAGGTGATGATCTTATGAAAGAGGAAAACAAAGGTGCTTCAAAAAATAAGTGGAGCCGAATTTTTCGCAAGAAGTGGTTTTTTCCAGCTGTTTATTTAACAATTGCCGCTGTATTGTTATCTGTTGTAGTATGGTATCAAAATATGGATAATCAAGTTCCAGACGCACAGGAAGAGAATGGTGAATATATTCCATCTCATGATCAAGAAGCAGAACCAGTTTTGGATCAGCAAGAGGTTATTCAAATGCCAGTAACAAACCAAGAAGAAGCAGAAATCGTAACTAAATTTTATGATCCTGATGCAGAACAAGAGGAACTTGAGAAAGCTTTAATTCTGTATAACAACAAATACTACCAAAGTGATGGTGTAGATATTGCATCAGCAAATGGTGAGACATTTGATGTAGTTGCAGCACTGAGTGGGACAATACAAGAAGTAAAAAAGGACCCATTGCTTGGTAATGTTGTCATACTTTCACATGAGAATGAGGTAATGACATACTATGCTAGCCTTGAAGAAGTAAGTGTGAAAAAAGGTGCAGAAGTAAAACAGGGTGATAAGCTTGGTACAGCAGGTAAAAATGTATTTGGTAAGGACAGTGGAACACATGTCTATTTTGAATTAAGAAAAGATGGCAACAAAGTTAATCCAGAAGCATTCTTTAATCAACCAGTTAGTGCTCTTCATAGCATTACAGAGGAAGCTTCTGAAGAAGCGGAGTCTACAGAGGATGCGGAGAATTCTGCAGATGAAGAAGGTAAACAGGAAGAAAATGAACAGGTAGATGACACTTCCGAAGAGCAGCCGAAGGAAGATGAGAATAACGAGGAAGACTCAGGATCTGATGTAAACGATGAGCAAAAGCAAAATGAGCAAGACTCGGATGCTACATCTGATGCTTCCGAAAGTGCATAAGAACAGTGTAAACATATAAACCCAGCTCTCACAGCTGGGTTTTTTCTTAAAAGTTAAGAAAGTATAAAATCAGCGCAATGACTGCTTTAAGCCAAGTAGTTATTTTGAAATGTTTGATGTATATTGG
>NZ_CANMAB010000116.1:0-11978 GCF_947495635.1 uncultured Virgibacillus sp.
ATTCCATAATAGCTACTATAGGAAGCGTAGATCTGAGCATTTAGTGATAAGGACTGAGCGAATTTTGCTCCGTTTTTCTTAAATAACTAAGAACCCATAGTGTGTTAGCGAAGAAAGTAACGGTTCTTTCCTTTAGTTATACAAAAATAACTGCCGAGAAAAGTTCCTCGGCAACTATAAGTGAAGTATTAAGCATGAAGCAGTTTTAATGCTTCACGGTTAAATGCTGGAAGGTCATCGGGAGTTCGGCTAGTAACGATGTTCTGATCAACTACTACTTCTTCATCCTTGAAGTTTGCACCAGCATTTAGCAGGTCCTTACGAATTGACGTAAAACCAGTGATGTCTACATCTTTTAAAAGGTCCGTATCGATTAGAAACTGAGGTCCATGGCAAATGGCGAAGACTGGCTTTTTAGCTTCGATAAAGCTTCGGGCAAACGTGGCATTTCGCTCATCGATTCGCAATAAATCTGGTGAAAATCCACCAGGTACTAAAAGTGCATCATAGTCATCTGGCTTCACTTCATCAATTCCTTTATCTATCGTGAATGTTTTACCATTTTTACCAGTAATCTCTTTGCCAGCTTCTCCTTCGATCAAATCAACGGAATGATTTGCTTCTTTGAAATGTTGTACTGGGTCAGTTAGCTCAATCTCTTCAACCATATTAGTAACTAGTACAGCAATTTTTTTACTCATCAACACACACATCCTTTCTTCCTCTATTCTTTTTCGTTACATGAATTATTTTAAAGGAGCATAAAACAACTGTGAAGTATGCACTTTTTTGTGCGGAGGTTACTTAAAGGTTACTTTTAATGACAAAAGGAATGGTATCGAAATACGGTTCATACATGATAGAATAATAGGAGCGATATAATTTACAAGGAATGATTGGAATTGAAAAAACAAATTTTAAAGAATGATTGGGAAGTGTTGTTACAGGAAGAATTTACAAAGCCTTATTATCAACAGCTTCGAGAATTTCTAAAAAAGGAATATGCTTCTAAAATAATCTATCCAGATATGAACGACATATTTAACGCTCTTCATTATACGTCTTTTGAAAGTGTGAAAGTAGTTATTTTAGGGCAAGATCCGTATCATGGTCCGAACCAAGCGCATGGACTAAGCTTTTCTGTAAATAAAGGAGTTGCTATACCACCTTCCTTAAAGAATATCTTTAAGGAATTGCATACTGATTTAGGTCATCCAATACCAGATCACGGATCATTAGTAAACTGGGCGGAGCAAGGTGTATTATTACTAAATAATGTATTAACGGTTAGACAAGGCGAGGCGCATTCTCATCAAGGTATGGGATGGGAGCAATTTACTGATGAAGTTATTAAATCATTAAATAAAAAGCAGGAGCCTGTAATATATATATTATGGGGAGGGGCCGCCCAGAAAAAGCGTGCTTTGATTGATACAAATAAGCATTATATTATTAAATCCCCGCATCCTAGTCCATTATCTGCATATCGAGGATTTTTTGGTAGCAAGCCATTTTCTAGAGCAAATAATCTATTAAAAGAAATTGGCAGAAAGGAAATCGATTGGCGTTTGAATGATTATATGTAGTGATTTAAATGTAGCTAGGGAAGGAGATAAATTAATGAGTGGGTGGGATCAGCAGTTAATTAAAACTTCTCGTGGCACATTTGAGGTGTTTTGTAATGGGGAAGGAACTCCTTTATGTGTAACGCATTATTATTCCGAATTTAATCATTCGGGGGACTATTTTGCTGATTCTTTTACGCATAACCATAAGGTTTACTTGGTAAACTTAAGGGATGCCGGGAATTCAGTAAAGGCAAGTCTCCCCTATCAGCTTAGTATGCTTGAAACTGTTTTTGATTTAGAAGCAATTCGGGAAGCATTAGAATTATCGAAGTGGAACTATGCAGGTCATTCTATAGGCGGTGTTTTAGGGGTTATTTACGGTATCTTTTTTTCGGGTAATCTTACAGCTCAAGTGATTGTTGGAGCTGCGGCTAGGGACTATGCAACCTTTTCACCAAATTGTATCTACCACCCAGAGCATCCGCAATTTCATTACATGCAAAAATTAATAAAATGTTTGAAACGAGATGAGTTAGGAGAAATAGAAAAAATTAAGCTTACAAAGGAAAGAACAAAGCTCTCTTTAAGACAACCTGAACGGTATCATCAATTATTTGCAAAGAAGATACATAAGAAAATTTCTGCCACCCGATTAAATTTTTTTAATCGTGAACTACAAACCTTTGATGTAACAAAGAAGCTATGTCTTAGCACTGTTCCCAAATTATTTATTTGTGGAAAATATGATGTACAATGTCCTTTGGAATACTCTGTCGAAATGCATGAGGCGTCACCAAATTCTGAACTAGTTATTTTCAATCATAGTAATCATTACCCCTTCTTAGAAGAGGCAGCCAAGTATAAACTGGAGGTTGATCGGTTTTTGCAGGCAGTCGATCTCTAGGTGAAATACAATCAAAGAAGCTAATTTATTTATAGAATGTAATAGTGATAAGCTAATTATTACTTTTATCCTGCATATAACTGGCAGTAAGCCCCCATGGATGGAAGTTTCACTTATAGCTATCTTCATCTTTAGTTTGGTTGTTTCTGGACTGCTTGGGTTTAATTTAGCAATGATCGTATTCAATCCTTATACCTCTAGCTACCATTATGTGTTGCACTTTATTGGTTCATTAGGCTTGTGAAAGCAGTAGAAAAACGAAATGCTTGATTTAGATAAGAGCAGGCAGAAACCGGAATGGTGATAGATTGTATCATTTTCTGGTTTTTATTATATTCTAGGAAATTTTAAAATTTGCTCATGTAGATAAAAATGGTCGTATTGAGCCGCGTCCAGAGCGCAAGCGCCCAGAAACTAGGCGACTTCACGAATCGCCCTAATCTAAGTCATCATCGGCTCGCAAGCCCACCGTGCTTCCTTTATCTCCGTTGAATCGCTCCAGTTACTGCGTTTCTAATCGGGCGCTTGCGCTTTTGTTATATATGCACAATGCTCTGAGATGGAGGAGTAATCATAACGAATCTGATACAAAACGTGTTGCTTCAGTGGACTATCAATCTCTAATTTAGGATGTCCAAATGTTTTAATCCTTTGCATTCCAATACGCTCCATCACTTTTTCAGAGGGCTTATTTATCGTGGAGGTAAAAGCACAGATTTCATCCATGCGCAACGTCTGAAAAGCATAATCTAAACAAGTCTTAGCACCCTCAACTGCATACCCTTTTTTCCAAAACTGTTTATCTAATCGCCATGCAATCTCGATGGAAGACGACGTAACATCAGGCATATCTATGTCAGCCAGTCCAATAAAACCGATAAATTGATGATCTTTTAAGCGATCAACTGCCCAAATACCATATCCTTTTCCAGCTAAATCCTGTTCAAATTTATCTATTAACCAATCTGATCGTTCTTTCGTTAATGGTTTAGGGAAGTACTTCATAACTATAGGATCAGCATTCATGGCTGAAAATAAATCTTTGTCTGATTCCTGCCACCTTCTAAAGCCTAGTCGTTCGGATTGGAAAATATACTTGTTTTTCATGAATGATAACCCCCTTCATTTTGCAAATGTATATAGTATATCATTATTCATAAAAAAATAAATAGACATATAATTCAATATATTATCTTAACTAATGTATCTATATTTTTTAGTGGTAAATAGGTTATAGATCAACCTTATTCGAAAATAGCATAGAATAGGTCATTTGCTTTAAAGATGTTAGATATAAGGTTCCTTAGATTAAAGGTCATTGACGGTGGAAAAAAAGGGGGGTTGATATGGCGCAATTGAATGATAGGGAAATTGATCTGGAACAACCGATATTAGAAACGCCAAGACTCATTCTTAGGAAAATAATGGCCACAGATCTTTCCGCAATTCATGCCTTTACATCATTAGATGTAGTCACGCAGTATCTTCCATTTGATACACATCAATCACACGAACAGACAAAGCTATTTATCAATTTTGTATTGGATCAATATGATAATAATCAATTAGCTCCGTGGGGGATAGAGTTAAAACCTTATAAAAAGTTGATTGGCATGATTGAATACGTTTTTTGGGAACAAGAAAATGATACGGCAGAATTGGCCTTTGTCCTAACAAATACGCATTGGGGGAAGGGGATTGTTACCGAAGCTTGTCAGGAGGTGATTAAATATGGTTTTACAACCATGAAGTTACAGCGAATCCAGGCAAGGAGTTTCGTAGAAAATATTGGCTCCCAAAAAGTATTAGAGAAATGTGGATTAAAATTAGAAGGTATATTGAAAAAACGATTGTTTATAAAAGGAAAACATCGGGATATATGTATGTACGCGATTATTAAAGATGATGATAATCGTAAAACCAACTAATTTAGTAGTCTTTCAGAAGTATCCTTACTTCATAATAAGTACTCTTGCAAGAAGAGGGTGTGATAATAGCCAACCACTATTCCTATTTATTTAGAAAAAGATTACCGATATCCAGGCTGTCTTTCTTTGTAATCAATGAAGAAACATTCATCCATGGACTCTGAGGAATTAAAACAAAGTGCAAAAGGATTAAGTAAGTTAGATGTTATCGAAAGAGTAGGCCTATGATTAGGACAGAGATGCTGTCATCAATCGCAAGCATCATAGAACTGATTATCGTGCACCTCTGTCCCTGTCTACTAGGACACGGAACCGAAATCGTATCATTTGAATCAACCGTGTACCTATCGGTAAGTATGATGGTGGTGTAAAGTTCGGGGATTAGCCATCCCCTCCTACTTGATTTTAGATTTAATTTGGCGGCACAATCATTTGATCATCAAGTCTAATATCATCAATCGCCCAGAACCAATTATTTTTCGCATTATACATTCTCCATTTCAGTTTCATTGAAGAAGCTTCTTCAGGAACGTTAATTGATTTAACTTCATACTTATTTAAAACATGGCTGTTCCCATTGTCAGAAGTGCTTTTGTTGTCATAAATAAGTACTTGCTGTTTTTCACCATTATCAAAAACTGCTGTTACTTCAGCTGTTTGTATTCCTTCTTGTTTATAATGAGAGGCAAATCCTAATGATAGGTTTTGATCACCTTTAACTTTTATAGAAGGTGACGTTAATGTACTATCAAAGTATCCGGTAGATGCTGGTGAACCATTATCATCCCACTCATCTGGGTCAGCAACGGCAATAACACCTTGTCCAAGATCAAAATCTTCACGTTCTTGTGTATCAGCTTTTGTCCAAAAATCTTTTGTAGTAAAGCTCCACCCTTGCCATTCTATTGTCCCAGCAGGCATATGGGAGCTATTGGTAATCGTCCACCCATTTGGAGTTTCGCTAGTCCAACCTAGAATTGAGTCAGGGATATCTTCATTAACTGCAGGTTTTAATGAAGACTGTAAATAATCAAAATTTTGTCCCAGCATCATGTTTACTAGAACTTGGACATCTTTTGATCCGATTTTTTGTTCACCTTCATAAGCTGTAACTGTGAATTCAGATGCACCTGAAATTGCTTCAGATGGGGTAGCTTTAACATTCAACGTCTTTTCTTCATAACCTGTAAGCTCATAAGCGATTTCATGATTTACCAATGTCCAGTCAGTAGGTGCATCAATCTTAATTTTTCCGTTTACACCTTTGCTGCCATAGTTTTTCATCTTTACTTGAATGGATGTTGATTCACCATTCGTTACTAGAGTAGGAGAAGCTTGTGTTGATACCATCTCTAAAGCTTTTGTAGTTCCTTCAGTTTTTAATTTTGTTTTACTTGTGTTTCCAAATGAGTCCAGTGCTTGTATCTCAATTTCATACGTAGTACCTGGTTGAAGACCGTTTATTGGGAATTCTAATTTCTTAGGTATAGGATCATAATAGAAATTGGAAAACGCTTTGAAATCTGCATCATATTCTCCTGATTTTAAATTTTTGGCCTTAATTTGATATGAATGTACTAGCAAGTTATCAGTTGCCTGTGGAAATTCAATAGTTAAACTTCTTAATGTTGATTTTTCTTCTATGATTGATGCATCGGCTTTTGTTGGAAATACCGGATTTATATGGTCACGGTCTTCTGTATAGTTGAATTTATTTTTCTTAGCTGGGTATTTTATCACCCAAGGATCTCCTACCCAATTATCTTTATGGAAATCACGTTTCTTAATCATGACTTCATTATTATAAACCTCTACAACCATACCTTGGCTAATATCTCGATATCCTTGTGGATGAAACCCTTGAAGTTTCCCTGGTTCCAATTCCAAATAGCTGACGGAAGAGGTACCGACAGATGTAAAATCTTTTTGATGAATCGTTCTAGGATCTTCAAGTGGGTAATGAGAATGTCCAGAGAATGTAATTACTTGGGGGTATTCCTTCAATGTATCATATAGAAGTTCTTTATTTTCTTGGGTACCCCACAAATCACTTCCGTAAACTGTGTCTTTAATATGTTGATGTAGGAACACAAAAATCGGTTCTCCCGGGTTGTCCTTTTCTGCTGCCTCCAATTGTTTTTTCAGCCAGTTAATTTGATCAACCGTATACAAACCATGAGTGGTGCTGTCTTCAGGACTTAACGCAATAAAATGATAGCCATTTACTTTTTTGTGATAATAGATCGATTCCATTGCTGTTTTTTCCAAGAAACGAGTTTGTGCATCCTTAATAGATAGACCATTCCAATAATCGTGATTACCCATTGTAAACAAGGAATTGACGCCATCTTGTTTCTTTTCATTATAAATAGAGAAAAATTTATCATACTCTGTTTCATATCCGTAATCAGTCAAATCCCCTACCACAACAAAAGCATCCTGATCAGGGGCAACTTTGTTTAGTTGGTTCATCGCTGCTTTAAATTTCTCATCATCTATTGTTGAACTATTGTCAATATGCACATCACTTATTACAGGAAAAACAAGTTCTGGCTTACGATTGTTGTTTACTAAACTTGAAGATTCCGAGAAAGCTTGTGCACTAGAAAATGAAACTGTTAGTCCTAACGTAAGGGCTGCCAAAATTACCCAAAAATTGCTCTTCGATTTCATGATAACATTCCTCCTATCACTAATTATTTTACTAGCTGGAAAATAAACTTTGCTTTATATAGTTATGATAATAAAAATTTAATAACACAATATAAAACCACTGTAAATTCAATGTAAAATAGCTGAGAGAGTATGTTTTAAGTTCGCTGTATAAGTTGATGTTTATCTCATAATACGTTGGTATTTTCACATGATGATAAAAAAGGTAAATGAAAAAGATAGCCTTATTTAAATCAAGGCTATCTTTTATCTAGTTTCTTAACTACGGGGTCCATGCAAGTTTGCTTTGGATTATACGGTTTTTGCCACTAATCCGAAACAACGCTTATAAATCCACTGATAGTCTTTTTCGGTGAGATCACGTGGATTTCCTACTGTTTGTGGATCCTTCATGGCCTCTTTTGATAAACGCTCGATCATATCAGGTGAAACACCTTGCTCTTCTAAACTAGGAATATCTAAGTCTTCTGCTAAACGATAAACTTCATTGACTGCTGCTTTTGCTGCTTCTTCAGTTGTCATATCGAATGTGTTTGCACCTAGTGCTTGTGCGATACGTGCAAATTTGTCAGGATGTCCTTTCCAATTATATTCCATCACGGGTCCCATCATCGTAGCCACACATTGTCCATGGGCAACGGGAATAATACCGCCTAATGTTTGAGACATAGCATGTGCTGCTCCAGCTGATTCACTTCCATATGAAAGTCCAGCAAGCATGGCAGCTTGTGCCATCCCGTAGCGTGCCTCAATGTCACCACCATCAGCGTATGCCCGACGAATATATTTACCTACGTACTCTATTGCCAATAGTGCAACTGCATCTGTTACCGGCTGTGCAAAATGCATCGTATAGCACTCGATTGCATGAGCAAGTGCGTCAATACCTGTCATAGCTGTTACATGTGGGGGCATGGACACATGTAATTCAGGATCAAGAATGGTTAAATGTGCCGCAATTAATGGGCCACCTGTATTAAACTTAAATTCACGTTCTTCATCTGTTATAACAGCCCATTGTGTAACTTCTGAACCTGTACCTGCAGTTGTTGGAATGGTAGTTAATGGTGGAATACGATTTTCTAAAGGTTTCTTACCTTCGGCAGCTTCGTAATCTAGTACACTACCATCGTGTGTTGCTTCAACACCAATTCCCTTTGCTGTATCCATTGAACTACCGCCACCTACGGCTACGAGTCCATTACATGATTCTTCTGTAAATACCTTAGACCCTTCAGCGATTAAACGTACAGGAGGATTCGGCTCTACTTTATTAAAGACAACAACCTCAATTCCAGCCTCTTTTAGATGTTTCTCAACAGGTTCAGTTACCCCTGCTTTATAGATACCAGGATCAGTTACGAGAAGAACTTTGGTAACACCAAGGTTTTTAACTTCTTCACCAATATGTTTAATTGCTCCGATCCCATGCTTGATCGCTGTTGGGATTTCAAATGTATGGAATTTATGCATATGTTCAACTTTCATATTTAAACTCATCGACGATTCCTCCTAAGATTGAAATTTTATATTTAGAACCAATTTATTGCTTCTGGTTTTAAGTTTTGAAAGATATGCTTCGTTTCTTGATATTCTTCTAATCCAGCTCTGCCAAGTTCTCGGCCAATTCCAGATTGTTTAAATCCGCCCCAAGGTGCATGCGGAAAATATAGATTGTATTCATTAATCCAAACCGTTCCCATGCGCATCTTTGCTACGCAACGCTCCGCCTTAGCAATATCATTTGTCCATATGCCGCCAGACAGACCGTAAATTGAATCATTGGCTAGATGAATAGCTTCTTCTTCTGATTGGAATGTTTCTACGGTAATAACAGGACCAAAACCTTCGTTTTGAACTACCTTCATATCCGTTGTACAATTTGTGAGTACGGTAGGAAGATAAAAGAAACCTTTTTGTAATTGAGGGTCACTTGGGCGATCTCCGCCAACTGCAACGGTTGCTCCCTCCTGTTTACCAGTTTCCACATAATCAATAACTTTATTTAAATGCTCCTCAGAAATTAGCGGTCCCATTTGTGTTGCCTCATTAAAACCGTTACCTAGCTTAATGTCCATAACTCGTTTAACAAGTTTGTCAATAAACGCATCATGAACGCTTTCCTCAACAATTAATCTTGTTCCGGCAGAGCAAATTTGTCCTGCGTGAAAATAGACTGCATTTAGTGCTTGATCTACCGCTGTATCAAAATCAGCATCTGCAAAAACGATATTTGGGTTTTTTCCGCCAAGTTCAAGTGCTAAATTTTTCACGTTGGAACTTGCTGCTTGCATAATTTTCTTACCAGTTGCAATACCTCCAGTAAAGGAAATAAGATCAACTTCTTTATTAGCAGAAAGTTCAGCACCTACGGAATGTCCTGGTCCAAGTACTAAATTAACGACTCCAGCTGGAACACCTGCTTCCTCCATTAATTCAAACACCTTAACGGTAGTTAGTGGTGTAATCTCACTTGGTTTCATAATAAGTGTATTTCCTGCTACTAATGCAGGAGCAAGCTTCCAAGACGCTTGTAAGAGCGGATAATTCCAAGGTGTGATTTGTCCGCATACACCAACAGGTTCATGTACGACCTTACTTATCGAATTTGGAATTGGCGAGTCGATAATTTCTCCGCCATTTTTATCTGCTAGTTCAGCATAATAGTGAAAGACACCAGCAATATCCTCCATATCTCCACGACTTTCTTCAACTGTTTTTCCAGTGTCGAGTGATTCTAGCTTAGCCAATTCCTCTTTATCTCTTTCAATGAATTGAGCAATGGTCCTAACAATTTGCCCTCTTTTTGTTGCTGGTGTTGTTGCCCATTCCCCAGAATCAAATGCCTTTCTTGCAGCTTTAATGGCTGTCTGTGTGTCAACTTCATCACTTTCCGTAACTGTAGCAATGACTTCTTGATTAAAAGGATTAATAATGTCTCGAGTAGCATTTGTTTTTGATGCTACCCATTCACCATCAATATAATTTCGTTTGCAGTCCAAAGGGAAAACCTCCTCCATCGTTAAGTTTGTTAAATATTTATTTAACGTTTTGAACAAAACTAATGTAACATGTTGCTTTATTGTTGTCAAAGTGAATACGTATAATTGTTAATATGAGAATTTGGTTATAGAAACTGCTGAAAAAGGTAGTAAGCGGTTTTCTTTTTAATGTATGGGTTTAATTAAAAATACACTAAACTTTTCTTATTATTATTTGACATATTTCGAGGATACGTTACCATTAAGTTTGTAAAATAAATTCTTAACGTATTAAATTTTTTAAAAATAGGAGGTGACGGAATGGCGGCTTCAAATGATGACATGGCTAGGGAGAAGCTGGAAGAGGCAAAGGGATATGTCATTGAAACTATCGCCGAAACGATGGATGTTTATGGTGTAACACCAGCTGCAGGAAAGCTTTATGCAACGATGTATTTTAAGGATCAAATGAATCTCGATGAAATGCGAGAGGAACTTGGGATGAGTAAGCCAAGTATGAGCACAAGTGTAAGAAAGCTACAAGAAAATGAGATGGTTAAAAAGAAATTTCAACGTGGATCTCGTAAACATACGTATGCGGCCGAAAAGAATTTCTTCCATTCGTTTATGTCTTATTTTTGTCAATTATGGGACCGAGAGGCAAAAATGAACATGGAGGCAATTAAACAGGCTGAATTTGAATTAGATCAAATTTTTGAAGATGAAAATGTATCAGCAGAGCTAGTTGATGAAGCACGTAAAATTTATGAGCTGCTTGATCAGTCAAAAATATATTACCGCTGGCTTGAACGGTTGGTAGCAAGCATACGATCAGAAGAGATATATGAGTTTTTACCAAAAGATCCAGACGATAAAAATACGTGATGGGAGAGGATTAGACAATTTATGCGTTTCATTAAAAGTAAACTTCTACTAATAGGATTAGCATTCGTCGTTGTATTAGCAGCATGTGGAGATAGTGCAGAGTCAGATAAAAAAGGTTCCGGAGATGCCAAAGAGGATGGAACTGAGAATAAAGGTACCATTGAAATGGCACAGATCAATTGGGCTGAAAATATCGCTGTAACCAATATGTGGAAAGTTATTTTGGAAGATCAGGGGTATGAAGTTAATTTGAAATTGCTTGATATGGGTACAATTATGAAAGCATTGGCAGAGGATGAATTGGATATTAATCTAGAGGTATGGCTACCAGTTCAGGATCAGGCCTATCTGCAAGAGTATAAAGATGAGGTTTTCTTTTCAGAAGAAACTTGGTATGATAACGCAAAAGTTGGTCTTGTTGTCCCAAAATACTTAGAAAACATGAATAGTATAGAGGATCTAAATAAACATGCAGACATGTTTGAAGGTGAAATTACCGGGTTTGATCCAGGGGCAGGTACGATGGAAGTAACAGAGGATTTAATTAAAGAATACGATCTTGATTATGAATTATTGCCAAGTTCTGAACCAGCTATGATAACGGAAATTGCAGAAGCTATTAAGAATGAAGAACCAATTGTTGCACCGCTTTGGAGTCCGCATCGTGTCTTCTCACAGTATGATTTAAAATACCTGGAAGACCCCAAAGAGGTTTATGGTGGCGTAGAAAAGATTCATCATGCAGCTCGTCAAGGATTTGCAGAAGATTTTCCAAAAGTTAGTAAGTGGATGAAAGATTGGAAAATGGATGATGATTCCATTGGGGAATTAATGACCTATGTCAAGGACGCTGATGAACCGATTGATGGTGCTAGGAAATGGGTCGAAGAAAATCAAGATTTAGTCAATCAATGGATAAAGGAATAGGAATAACATCCAAAGGGAGCACAAGTGTGGCTCCCTTTTTTATAAGTTAAGAAAGTATAAAATCAGTGCAATGACTGCGTTAAGCCAAGTAGTTATTTTGAAATGTTTGATG
>NZ_CANMAB010000117.1:0-11953 GCF_947495635.1 uncultured Virgibacillus sp.
GAAAGGAGATTTTTCTGTTACAACTCTACAAGTTTAATTCTCACACAGGCAGAGCCTGTGGTTTAAAAAACATCAATAAAAAAGTCTCAGTTACTATTATAACTGAGACCTTTTATTTAATTACGTAACTGTTTTTGTACGAGTTTATTAATTTGAGAGCCATCTGCCTGCCCTTTTACTTTAGGCATGATTGCACTCATCACTTTTCCCATATCTTTCATAGAAGTTGCATTTACTTCGTGAATCGTCGACTGAACTATTGCCTCAAGCTCATCATCTGTGAGCTGTGCTGGCATATATTCTTGTAAAATGTTAATTTCATTTTCAAGTTTTTGCACAAGATCTTCGCGTCCAGCTGATTTGAATTCTTGGAGGGAATCTTTTCTTTGCTTAACTTCTCTAGACAATATTGTGGTTTCTTCGTCTTCTGAAAGTGAATCTTTGCCAAGCTTTATCGATTCATTTTGTATTGAAGCTTTTACCATGCGAATAACACTAAGGGTTTCTTTGTCTTTATTCTTCATCGCTTGCTTCATATCCTGATTCAGATTTTCAAGTAATGTCATGCATTTGCACCCTCTTTAGAATTTACGCTTTCTAGCAGCTTCAGATTTCTTTTTACGACGAACACTTGGTTTTTCATAGTGTTCACGCTTACGATATTCTTGCAATGTACCACTTTTGGATACACTACGTTTAAAGCGACGAAGAGCATCTTCAAGAGACTCGTTTTTACGAACGCGAGTAGTATTTGACATGCTAATTTCCCTCCCTCCGAAGCACAAAACAGATTGTACCGGCATGTTGTTCATTCCACATGCCTTTTTAAAGTATAATATATTCCTTTATTTTGGTCAACTGATTATTTCCAGCCAATTAATTTATTATACATAGAGATTTAATAATCAGCAGTACCTTGATCACCTTTTAAAATAGAAACTCCTGCACTTGCACCAATTCTAGTTGCACCCGCTTCAATCATTGCATTTGTCGTCTCTAAATCACGAACACCACCTGAAGCTTTAACTCCCATTTCTGGTCCAACCGTTTGACGCATTAAACGAATGTCCTCAACTGTAGCTCCGCCTCCAGAAAAACCTGTAGACGTCTTTACAAAATCAGCATTTGCTTCTTTAGCTAGCTTACATGCGCGAACTTTTTCTTCCTCGGTTAATAGTGATGTTTCGATAATCACTTTCGTCAATGCTTGTCCTTTGGCAGTAAGAACCAATTTTTCGATGTCTGACTTAACTGTCTCATCGTCTCCAGATTTAAGCGCACCAATATTGATTACCATGTCTACTTCTGTTGCACCATCTTTAATTGCCTGCTTCGTTTCTGCTACTTTTGCTTCCGTTGATGTTGCTCCTAGTGGAAAACCAATAACCGTACAAACCTTAACCGTTGTATTCTTTAATTTACTATAGCAATATGGAACCCAGTATGGATTTACACAAACAGATGCGAAGTCATATTCGATTGCTTCTTCTACGATTTGTGTGATTTTTTCCTTCGATGTTTCTGGTTTTAATTGTGTATGGTCAATGTATTTTGCCAATTGATTTGTCACATGAATCTTCCTTCCTATCATTGTTGTACGTACCTCTCTAGCTATCATAGCATGGAAGAGTATAAAAATCTAATTTCAGCTTTATAAACCAACATAGTCTCTATAGATTGACGAATAAACAAACTTAGAAATATCTGCAAATCATTGTCTGAAGTTCTATGTTTTAATTGAAAATAAATTGCTATACAAAAAAGGATCTACGACAGAAGTAATTTAAAAACAATAAAAAACGAAGGATAATTAGTTTTAAGTAATTATCCTTCGTTTTTTTCATAGAATAACTAATTCAGCATTTGGTTATTCGTATGTTGTGTAAAAAAGTTGTATTTTTTCTCAGCCCGTCATACGAATTTACTTAGCTTCTTCAAACAAAACATCTTCCATGATTCGTACAAATGTACCTTTATTTATTGGATAACCTGCTTTTGTTATTTTTACTCGAACTAATTTACCAATCATGTCCGGTGTACCCTCAAATTCAACCTTTAGATAGTTATCCGTGTAACCTATTAAATGATTTGGGTTGTTATCATCTGAAGCATGTTCTTCAGGGATAACCTCTAATACCTCATTTTCATACGTAGACGCATAGGCTTTGGCTAATTGATTAGATAACTCAATTAGCTGATGAACTCGTTCGTTTTTTACGTCATCATCAATTTGTCCATCCATTCGAGCTGCTGGTGTACCAGTTCTTCGTGAGAAAGGGAAGACATGCAATTCCGAGTAGCCTATTTCCTTAATATAGTTGTATGTCTCCATAAATTCTTCATCTGTCTCTCCCGGAAAACCAACGATAACATCAGATGTAATAGCTAGCCCAGGTAATGCCTTTTTCAGCTTATCAATTTTTTCTCTGTAATAGCCAGTAGAATATTTTCTTCTCATTCTTGCAAGAACAGAATCTGATCCTGACTGGAGTGGAATATGCAAATGTCTTACAACTTTTTCAGATTTATCTAGTACTTCAATAACTTCATCAGTAATCTGACTAGCTTCAATTGAAGAAATTCGAATACGTTTTAAACCATGAACCTTTGTTTCTAAATCACGTAGAAGCATCGCAAAATTGTAGTCTTTCATATCCTCACCATAGCCCGCTGTATGAATACCCGTTAAGACAATTTCCTTATAACCAGCATCTACCAGCTTCTGTGCTTGTCTAACTACGTTTTCAGGATCTCTTGATCGTAATAGCCCACGCGACCATGGAATAATACAAAATGTACAAAAATTATTACAGCCCTCCTGTATTTTTAAGGAAGCTCTTGTACGATCTGTAAATTCAGGTACATCCATTTCTTCAAATACTCTATTTTTCATGATATTTGAAACACCATTAATTGGTTCTTTCGTTTTCTTATGTTCTTCAATATAAGAAATCATGTTTTTTCGATCCTGTGTACCAACTACAATATCAACTCCAGGAATTTCCATTATCTCACCTGGTGAAGTTTGTGCATAACAGCCAGTTACACAAACAATTGCTTCAGGATTTTTTCGAATCGCTCGGCGAATTACTTGTCTGCTTTTCTTGTCACCTGTATTTGTCACCGTACACGTATTTATTACATAAACATCTGAATCATGATCAAATTCAACACGCTCATAGCCATGATCCATAAACATTCGCCATATACCCTCTGTCTCATAGTGGTTAACTTTACAACCTAATGTATGAAATGCGACTGTCGGCATTACTCACACCTCAATTCTTCAAAATGATAGGAAATACTAGCTAACGCATATAATGCCGCTGTTTCCGTACGTAAAATTCTTGGTCCTAATCGAACAGCTTGAAAACCGCTTGCTTTTAAAGCAATGGTTTCATCTTCTGAAAAGCCCCCCTCAGGGCCAATACAAATTAAAATTCGCTGTCGAGGCTTTAACTTGCGGAGATTTTCTCCAAAGGATTGGTAATTTGACGTCTTTGCCTCCTCTTCATAGGCAAAGAGTTTCATATCATAACTATCACTAAAGTCTATCAGTTCTTTTAAAGATTTACTGTATTGGACATTTGGTAGTTTATTACGGTGGCTTTGTTCACTAGCCTCTTTTATAATTTTTACCAATCGGTTTAATTTCTTTTCTTGCTTCTTTTCATCCCATCTTACAACAGAACGAGATGCTTGAAAAGGAATAAACGTGTTCGCTCCAAGTTCCGTTCCTTTTTGAAAAATTAGATCTAATTTATCTCCCTTAGGAAGCCCTTGTGCTATTGCTACTTCAACCGGTAATTCAGCATCTTGCTTAAGCCATTCTTTAATATCTGCATACACAACACCATTATCTAAGAACGTGATCCTACAAATTGCTGCCTGTCCATCCGGATGATTACAAATAATGCAATCCCCTGCTTTAAAACGCATCACTCGTTTCATGTGATGAACATCATCACCAGTTATTTTAATTGTAAATTCATTCCACATGCCTTTTGGAACAAAATATCTTTGCAACAACCCACACCTACTTTAACATCTACAATTTTTGTGCAACAATGGAGATCCAATCCTCCATCTCATTCATCTGAATGATTTGAAAACCTTGCTGCTCTAGACGATCCTTTACCATCTGTTTTTTATTTTGAATAATACCAGATGTTATAAAATAACCTCCAGGTTTTAGATTATTCCATGCATCGTCAACAAAACGAACGATAATCTCTGCTAAAATATTTGATACAATTATATCTGCTTCTATTGCTATATGATCCAATAAATTATTCTGCTTAACAGAAATCTTTTTTTCCATTTTATTTAATTTTGCGTTTAGAATTGTACTCTTTACAGCAGCATCATCTAAATCATATGCATGCACATGGCTTGCTCCCAATAATGCTGAAGCAATACTCAAAACTCCTGAACCAGATCCAACATCAATGACAGTATCTCCGCTTTTCATAAATTGCTCCAATGCCTGAATACTTAAGACAGTTGTAGGATGTGTACCCGTCCCAAATGCCATACCTGGATCAAGTTCTATGATCACCTCGTCAGTATCCACTGGTGTATATTCTTCCCATGTTGGAATGATCGTAATTTGCTTAGAAATTTTCACTGGTTTATAGTATTTCTTCCAGGCTGTTGACCATTCTTCTTCGTTTACTTCACTTAATGAGATTTGATTTCTTCCTAAATCAATATCATATAATAGGAGATTATTAATAGCTTGTTTTATTTCCTCAACCGTCTCTCCTAAAAAACTATTAACTGGAAGGTATGCTTTAATATAGACTCCTTCTTCTGGATATTCTTCTGGATTTAATTCAAATATTTCACCAAAAGCAGTGGAGTGCTCTTTTACTAAATCAATCGGGTCTTCAATAACGAGTCCACTTGCACCAGTTTCATGAAGAATATTCGAGATTGGCTCAATCGCTTCATTTGTTGTATGAATACAGAGTTCAGACCATTTCATACTGGATCCACCCATTTCCTTTTGAAATTATCATACACCTTACCGCTATCAATTCCTGTTATGTAAACGGTGCTTATAACACACCGTTATTCACTTTTGAACGCCTTCTTAAATCGATCAAACAATGAACTGCCTTGTTCATCCGTGGCATCGTGACCACCAATTTCGTTAAATTCACGTAACAGCTCTTTTTGGCGTTCTGATAATTTAGTAGGTGTCATGACTTTCACTTTAATATGCTGATCTCCATGACCATAGCCTCTAACGTTCGGCGCTCCTTTTCCTTTCATTCGGAACGTTTTCCCGGTTTGTGTACCAGCTGGTATTTTCAATTTTACCTTTCCATGGACTGTTGGAACCTCGATTTCATCACCTAATGCTGCTTGCGCGAAGGTCAATGGCAATTCACAGAAAATATGATCTCCTTCACGCTGGAAGAAATCATGCGGTTTGACTTGAACTACTACAAACAAGTCTCCTGGAGGACCTCCATTAACCCCGGATTCGCCTTTTCCTGATACCCGTATTTGTTGGCCTTCATCAATTCCTGCTGGGATGGTAATATGAATAGTTTTGCGCTTTTTAACCTTTCCAGTACCACCACACGTGTTACATTTATCAGGAATAATCTTTCCTGATCCACTACAATAGTTACAAACCCTTCGATTTACAACTTTACCAAATGGTGTATTTTGTTCCATATTTAATTGACCTGATCCCCCACAATGGGAGCATGTCTTTGCTTTCGTTCCTGGTTTTGCCCCAGATCCAGAGCAAGTATCACATGTTTCTTCTTTTGGTATCGTAATATCCGTTTCTTTACCAAATATTGCTTCCTCAAAATCAAGAACCATCGTATATTGGAGATCGGCTCCTTGCTGTGGTGCATTCGGATCTCTACTTCGTCCACCTCCACCAAAGAACATATCAAAAATATCACCAAAGCCTCCACCGAAGTCTTGCGAACCTCCGAATCCGCCGAAGCCTTGGTTTTGTGGACCAGCATGACCGAATTGATCATATTGAGCACGCTTTTGTTCATTACCTAGAACTTCATAGGCCTCTTTGGCTTCTTTAAATTTATCTGCAGCATTAGCTTCTTTATTAACGTCCGGATGGTATTTTCTTGCTAGCTTACGATAAGCTTTTTTTATTTCTTCCTTCGATGCCCCTTTATCGACACCGAGTACTTCATAATAGTCTCGTTTACTCACTTGACAATCACTCTCCCGATACTCACTTTTGCATAACTTTTATCTTACCACCTTATACAGTCTTGTGGCAAATGTTGAAACAAATACGCTAACGTGTAAAAAAGTCAAAGTCAAGAGGATCCTGACTTTGACTTTTAATTTACCGGATTAAGGATAGAAACTTAAGTTTCTAAACCTATTCATCCCAATATTATTTATTTTTATCTTCCTCATCATCAACCTCTTGATAATCAGCATCCACCACATCATCATCGCTATTACCAGCCTGATCTGATTGCTGTGCTTGCTGCTCTTGTTGCATTTGTTCATACATTTTCACGGATAATTGTTGAACTTGCTCTTGAAGAGCTTCTTTCTTTTCTTTAATTTGTTCAATATCATCAGCTTCAATGGCTTTTTGCAATTCTTCCTTAGCAGCTTCTGCTTTTTGTTTTTCATCTTCAGAAACCTTATCTCCTAAATCTTTAATTGTTTTATCTGTTGTAAAGATTAGTTGATCAGCTTCATTACGTAATTCAATTTCTTCGCGACGTTTTTTATCATCTTCCGCATTCTCTTCAGCTTCTTTAACCATGCGGTCTACTTCTTCATCTGATAGACCAGAAGAGGATTTGATTGTAATAGATTGTTCTTTATTTGTACCTAGATCTTTGGCACGTACATTTACAATACCATTCGCATCAATATCAAAGGAAACTTCAATTTGCGGTACTCCTCGTGGTGCTGGTGGAATATCCGTTAATTGAAAACGACCTAAAGTTTTATTATCTGCAGCCATTTCGCGTTCACCTTGTAGGACATGAATGTCTACTGCTGTTTGATTATCCGCTGCAGTCGAGAATACTTGAGAATGACTTGTTGGAATCGTTGTGTTACGCTCAATTAATTTCGTAGTTACAGATCCCATTGTTTCAATACCAAGTGATAGAGGTGTTACATCTAATAATACAACATCCTTCACGTCACCTTGTAGGACACCGCCTTGAATTGCAGCACCTAAAGCAACTACTTCATCAGGGTTAACTCCTTTAGACGGTTCTTTACCAATCGCTTGCTTGATTGCTTCTTGAACTGCAGGAATTCGTGTTGATCCTCCAACCAATATAACTTTATCAATGTCACTTGCTGACAAATCAGCGTCAGACAAAGCCTTGCGAGTAGGCACCATTGTACGCTCTACCAACTCTGAAGAAAGTTCTTCGAATTTTGCTCTTGTTAGATTCATTTCTAAGTGCAGTGGTCCAGCTTCTCCAGCTGTAATAAATGGTAAAGAAATTTGTGTTTGAGATACCCCTGATAGATCTTTTTTCGCTTTCTCGGCAGCATCCTTTAAACGTTGTGTAGCCATTTTATCTTTTGATAGATCAATACCATTTTCCTTTTTAAATTCTTGTACCATGTAATCGATAATAACCTCATCGAAGTCATCACCGCCAAGACGATTATCACCTGCTGTAGATACAACTTCAAATGTACCGTCACCGATATCTAGGATAGAAACGTCAAACGTTCCGCCACCAAGGTCGTAGACCAAAATTGTTTGGTCTTCGTTTTCTTTATCTATGCCATAAGCTAGTGCCGCAGCGGTTGGCTCATTAATAATACGTTCTACTTCCAAACCAGCAATTTTACCAGCATCTTTTGTTGCTTGTCGCTCTGCATCATTAAAATATGCTGGAACTGTAATAACAGCTTTACTTACTGTTTCACCGATATAATCTTCTGCAAATGACTTAATATGTTGCAAGATAATAGCAGAAACTTCTTGCGGAGTAAATTCTTTATCTTCTATCTTCACTTTATAATCTGTTCCCATATGGCGTTTTATAGATTGAATTGTGTTTGGATTAGTAATTGCTTGACGCTTTGCAACCTCTCCAACCTGTCTTTCACCATTTTTAAAAGCCACTACTGATGGAGTTGTACGGTTTCCTTCTGGGTTAGGTATTACTACTGACTCTCCACCTTCCATTACAGACACACAAGAGTTTGTTGTACCTAAATCAATACCAATTATTTTACTCATGATTATTCCTCCTTAGCTACGTAAACAATTATTTATTAACTTTTACCATTGCTGGTCTAATAACACGATCTTTCAACTTATAACCTTTTTGCAATTCCTCAACAATTACATTAGATGCCTTTTCTTCATCTTCTACTTGCATTACTGCGTGATGTAAATTTGGATCAAACTCCTCACCTACTGTAGCTATCTCTTCTACACCTTGTGAAAAGAGAGCATCCTTTAATTGATTGTAGACCATCGTAATCCCATCAATTAAACTAGATGTTGCCTCTGTTTTTTCAACTTGCAACGCCCGTTCAAAATTATCCAATGCGGGTAACAATTCTTGGATTAAATCCTGGGATTTATATTTTCGCTCTGCGTCCCTTTCTTTTAAGGTACGTTTCTTGAAATTATTAAATTCTGCTTGAACCCTTAACATTCTCTGATATATTTCATCCTTCTCTTTCTGGAGTGTATCCAACTCACTCTGTTCAATTGTCGAATGATTAGTTTTATCAGTTTCTACTTCTTCCTCTTTTGCATCGATTACTTCAATCGAGTCAGCAGTTTCTGCTTCTGCCTTTGCTTCTACTTTTTCTTCATCATCAGTAACGGTTCTCGTTTGTTTATCCTGTTCTTCCACGTGTGACACCTCCAATTTAAACTAACCAACATTCACTATAACACGTTGCACTTTTGAACGAAACAATAGCGAAGTCATGTTTTAATAAATTTCATAAGATTTATTCATTGTTTTTATACCACATATACAGTGCTTCTGTCATTTCATGTGACAAAATATTTAGTAATGAAATAACTCTTCGATACTCCATTCTTGTTGGGCCAAGTAATGCAATTGTCCCCGTCTGATCTTCTCCTAAGTGATAAGCTGCAGTAATTAAGCTCAGTTCTTTAATGGCTTCGACATTGTTCTCTCTTCCGATGGATACTTTAATCCCATCCTTGGACTGTTTCAGCATACTTGCAATCTCATCCTCATTTTCGATCATTGCATAGAAAGAACGTATTTTATCTACATCATTAAATTCCGGTTGCATCAGCATATTAGATTTTCCACCAATATATAATTTAACCGGATGATCTTGAATAAGTGCTGCATTCAAGTAATGGTATGAATTCTCTAGATTGGATACGTACTTTTTCATCATGGAAGCAATTTGTGAATTGAATTTTTCTGCCAATTGTATAATTGGTACGCCACTCAATTGGTCATTCATAATATTTACCATCTTTTCTATATCAGATGGTTCAATTTCATGAGGTATAGAAAATGACCGATGTTCCACATGACCAGTATTTGTAACAAGAATAGCAACCGCCGTATTCGACGATAAGGTAATAATTTGAATTTGCTTTAATTTTGTTTCAAATATTTCAGGTCCCAGAATGATCGTTGTATAGTTGGTTAATCGAGATAGAACTTCTGCTGACATCTGAACAATTTGTTCAAATTCAAAGAAATTATCTTGAATAATATGCTTAATCACATCGCCGTCTTCATGCATTATACTTGGAGAAATGAGATGGTCGACGTAATATCGGTACCCTTTTTCTGAAGGTACACGTCCTGAAGATGAATGCGTCTTCTCAAGGAAGCCCATATCCTCTAGATCCGCCATTTCGTTTCGTATGGTTGCAGCGCTAAATGAAATATGCTCTTTTTTCGATATAGCGCGTGAGCCAACAGGATGTGCCGACTCGATGAAATCATCAATAATTACTTGTAAAATCAATAATTGCCTTTCTGTTAACATGATGATCACCTCTGTTAGCACTCAACCTTATCGAGTGCTAATGCTAATTATAAATTACCAAATCCACTTTTCTTTGTCAACGAAATGACTTGTATCTCAGTATGTGCCATATAAAATAACCTGTACAAAAGAGAACAGGCTATTTTTACATATATCTCTTATCAATCAATCTTAGTGTCGACGTGACTATATTTGTACGGAATCCTCTAATAGAAATCTTTCGAATACTTCATTAGCTAATAATTTTCCTTCACTGGTTAAGCGAATCGACATATCATCCTCCTGTAACCAGCCCTTCTGCACAAGACTTTCAATGGATGACTTATACAACTTATCAGGAAAGAATCCAAATCTAGATGCAAAGGTCTGTTTGTTTACACCTTGCATTTTTCGTAAACCTAAAAACATTTCTTCCTCAATCTGTTCTTTATTATTAATTTGATCAATATGGAGAACAGGTTTGCCATCAGCCATTGCCTGTTTGATATATGCTGGTAATGGTCTTATATTGCCATACCTCTTGCCTGGAATATACCCGTATGCACCTGCTCCAAAACCATAATAATAATTATTATCCCAGTATGTTAAATTATGCTTGCTTTCAAACCCAGCTTTCGCAAAGTTACTTATCTCATATTGCAGTAATCCATGTTTTTTTGTAGTATCGGTTAAAATATGATACATTTCAACTTCTTCTTCCTGAGCTGGACGTTGCAGTTTTCCTTTTTTATGACGCTGAAAGAATACTGTTTTCGGTTCAATTTGCAATGCATACGTAGATAAATGTGGTAGTCCCAGTGCCATGGCCTGATTCAAAGAATTTTTGAAATGATCAATTGTTTGATTAGGTAGTGCATATATTAGGTCTGTACTAATATTAGTTATTCCGTTATTCTGAAGTAATTCAACAGTTTCATAAACATCCTTTACCTTGTGCAATCTACCTAGCTCTTTTAACATATGATCATCAAAAACTTGTACGCCAAGTGAGACTCTATTCACACCATATGTTTTTAATAACTTGACCTTTTCGTCATTAAAATCACCTGGGTTTGCTTCAATCGTGTACTCTTCACATTGAGTCATATCAAATTTCTTATCAATAAATGAGAGCAGTGATTCTAGTTGGTTAACAGATAAAGCTGTCGGAGTTCCTCCACCTATAAAAACCGTCTTTACTTTATTACCTGTATCGTCTACATATGTAGAAATCTCATTCTTTAATGCAACAAGATAATCATTAGCTCTCTTTTCATTATAAAAGAACTTTGTAAAGTCACAGTAGTAACAAATTTGCTGACAAAACGGGATATGGATATATACAGATTGAATTGCATTCATATTAGTGCTCCTTACGAAAAGGAAAAAGGAAAAACTGTTTTCCAATTTAACAGCTCTCCCTTTCCGTTTCAGATATTGATGATCCTTTATTCTAAAATTACCATAAAGACTTCTAATTGCTAATTGTATCTTTGTGTATTTTATTATATCTAACATTATTTATCAAGCCAAATAGCTCCTTGGAAGGATAAGCAAACTCCTAATACTGTAATCATTATGGGTATCATTAAACCTCATTTTTCCCTTAATTTAATTGCACCTACCAGCATTCCACCTTGATAAGAACTTTGAAGAAAACTTAAATCTAGAGAATTTCCTCGTAGAACTTGGTCCACGATGCAAGGTATACCCATGAGTAAAGGATCGAAGAAGAAAAAGAGTTTATTATAATGAGAATGATGAACATGTTATTTTAAGCTATGTAGTTTGTTTCATTTTGATTTCTCGCAAAATTTATGTGAATTTGAATGATCTCCCAAGGGGATGGATATATAGAACAAGTTAATACGAAGGGGAAGAGAAAAACGAAAAACCCCTCACTACATTTAGAGGCCACTGAAAAAGTCCAAAAAAGATATGATTTCCATTTTATTATGGGATTCATATCTTTTTTTAGTTACAATAA
>NZ_CANMAB010000118.1:0-11899 GCF_947495635.1 uncultured Virgibacillus sp.
AGGGATACCTCCGGTTCTGTTTGGGTGTGATTACTTTAACTTTACCAGAAGGTATCCCTTTTGCGTACATAAATCTCTAAAAAAGTGGTACTCACCAAATTATTGGCGAGTACCACTTTTTATTTTACTGGGTTTTGTCCCAGCCCCTTATATTTACAAAACAACTCGAATATATATATGGGGGTGGGTGATGATGTAGTTGCAGAAACTCATAAACTAGCTGAAAAAGATTATATAAAAGGCATGAAATATAAAGACATTGTTGCTAAACATGGAGTATCAATTAATACAGTAAAGTCATGGAAACACAGGCATGGATGGGAACGAAATAAGGGTGCACCCAAAGAAAAAAGTGTGCACACAAAAAAAGGTGGTCAACCTAGTAACAAAAACGCATTAGGCAATAAAGGTGGCGCTCCACAAAACAATAGCAATGCTGTCAATATCTACCAGAAGAAACGCTAGATATAGTGAATGATATTGATAGTATTTCTCCATTAGATATCCTTTGGATGAACATTAAGATGCAGTTCGCTCAAATTATGAGAGCGAACAGATTATGCATGTAGAGAACAAGGATGATTTGACAAAGGAACTAAAGAAATCAAAGTACGAGGTCATTCCTATGGGTGAGGAAGTAAAGCAGGTTCCAATTGAAGAAGAATATGAGTTGCAATTCGCTTGGGATAAACAGGCGAATTTTTTAAATTCTCAAAGTCGTGCTATGGGTGAATTGCGAAGCATGCTAAAACAGTTTTATGAAATGGCTGATTACGATGATCAAAGGCTGTTAGAGGTTAAACGAATAGAGACAACAATAGATAAAACGAAGAAAGAAACAGAGTTCATCGAGGAACGCACTAAGCTTATTAAAGGCGAGAAGAAAGATACTAGCTTGTTAGATGTTCTAATAGATGCGGTGACGGATGATGAATAAGAAAATAAAGTTATCGCCTAAGCAAAAACAGCTAGTAAAGCAACTGTTTGATGTTGGTTTAGAAGTGCAAGAGGGAACGCCTCGATCAGGGAAGACAACAGGCGTACATTTTCGGTTAGCGTATCTTTATACCATTTCAAGAGATACAAACCATTTAGTTAGTGCCTATAATCAGGAACAAGCTTTCAGGCTATTTATTGACGGTGATAGAACTGGGTTAATGCATATATTCGGTGATCTAGCAAAAATCAAACATGATGAACATGGGGATCACTTAGAGATTCATACTCCTAAAGGCGTTAAAAAGGTTTATTACAAAGGTGGAGCCAAAGCAAATAGTGTTGGTGCTATTACTGGTATGTCATTAGGTTCTGTGGCATTTGGGGAAATCAATTTACTTCATATGTCATTCATACAGGAATGTTTTAGACGAACAATGGCAGCACAAGATAGATATCATATTGCAGACCTTAATCCACCTGCACCTAATCATCCATTATTAAAGAAGTATTCGACGTACAAAATACACAATGGACTCATTGGACCATCGAAGATAACCCAATAATTAGCGAAGAACGAAAGCAAGAAATCTATGAAACCCTTAAAAAGAATCCGTATTTGCTTGATCGTGACTGGTTTGGAAAAAGAGTAATGCCTGAAGGCGTTATCTATTCCATGTTCAATCCAGCCATTAATCAGATTCCTGCTTTGCTAGGGAAACCATATGAAATGTACTTTGAGGCTGATGGCGGGCAATCCGATACTACTTCATGTAGCTGTAATATTGTTACATTGTACGATGGTAAATTTAGATTGAATCGGGTAGTTAACTACTATCATTCTGGTGCTGAAACAGGACAAGTAAAAGCCATGAGTACCTATGCCAAAGAGATTAAAGAGTTTATTCATTGGTGTGTCGATAAATATCAAATGCGCTATCAAGATATATTTGTGGATCCTGCCTGTAAATCATTAAGAGAAGAACTTCATAAAATCCAAATTGATACAGCAAGGGCAGATAACAACGCCACAGATGCGAAAAAACAGGGTGGAGGTATTGAGGTTGGTATAGAGCGATTCCAGAACTCTATGACTAATGAACAATTTTTCTTAGTGGAGACAGATAAATATGATCATTACAACTTTATCAAAGAAATTGGCATGTATGTACGTGACGATAACGGTAATCCAATAGATGACTCGAACCATGCGCTGGATGAGGCTAGATTACACACATTTAGAATGGCATACATGGGAAGCTGACACGCTAATTATTCAAAACACCTTACATGTTAGTGATACTAAAGGAGAATTAGGAGTTAATATTACAGGTCGCTTTGATGATTTTTTCCCTGGTGTTGCAATAAAAGCAGTATATCCTATTAAAAAGGAGAAGAAAGCAAACTCATTTGTGTATTTCAAACCTAATATTGCTAATAACATCGATACTCAAAGCCCATTGGGTATTTCTTTATTTGCTAACGTTAAAAACAATAGATACCCAATTAGATAGCTTTAATAGGGGTAAAGGACTCCACCCATATAGCATTAATGCCTGATTTAGTAAAATCGCTCCTATGTTAATTTTATTTTCCTGTTAATCCACAAGAGTTTCCGCAATATACGAATATACCGTAATATCCTAATCCTTGGATACAAGCTACACAACCTAAACCAGCTGTACCCACACAAGCTGCTGCACATGCTACCGAAATCAATCCAAGTGCCCACGTTGGCAGTCCTTGGTCTGATAAACAATTAGTCATGCATTTAAAATTAGATTTTGCTAATTGTAATTCATCAGTACTCGTACCCTCATAATCTGCAATTTCTACGCTTTCCTCTTGTGCTAGTTTGTCATTGATCCAAGTTATTAATATTCCTTGTCCATTATTATTTTTATAAACAATTGTTTCTACCTTGGATTCATAAGTATAATCGTTATCATAAACAATAGTAACTCCACTTAAAAGTTCAAAATTCTTTCCTTTTAAAGGAATACGAACTAAGTATTGCTGATTTTCGTTATCAATAGTAACAAAAGCTTCTTCGAAATTTAATTCTCCTTCAGAATTCAAATTTATTTTTTCTTCTAAGAAATCATTTTGTGCCTATTTATCAATTTTTGTTCCTCTGTTGTATCAACTCTGTTAATTTTCTCTAGATTACCCATCATTTCATTTAGAGTATTTTCAATATCCTGTTGTGTGCTTGCTTGGACAGACTGAGCCCCCAAAAAAGAATTACTAGTAAAAGTAAACATAAGTAAAAAGCTCATTAAGATATAAAACGACTTCTTCATAATTTTTATTCATTCCCTTTATTTTTTTCTTCTAAGAATTTAGTGAAATATGCGGCTAAACCTAAAAGAAAAACAGATATTCCCCAGATGATTATACCTTTCCAAGGAAAATCAACCAATAAACTTATTGTTTGAATGATGAAAATAGAAACTAGTGTTAAGGCAGTAAGTTTCTTCTTTCCTCCTTTTAAACGGCTTATTTATATATTTCTATATTAAATCATTTTTTCTTGCATTTAAATGTAATATTTTCCAAAAAAACTTAAATTTACCTAACTCTTATATAGATAGCAATAACAATGTTACGGAGCGTTATATTCGTGTCTTGAGGTGAATGAAAAGAGTATTCTGGCTTATTGTTACTACCGTAAAAAAGTGAGAACATTTAAGTTAGATAATATCCTTTCAGCTGGATCAGTTAGAAAGCGAGTTGGTGCTTAATGGTTAAAAGATAAAAATGGTTAAATGGAATTAGTGCTTTTAGCACAAAAAGTTAATTAGACTCTCGAACTATATTATTATTTTTTACAAAAATGGAATATTATACTATTTAAGTATGTTATTATAGGGAAGTGTTTTTCGAGTTCAGTGAAGAGGGGGGAGAAAGATGAATAAAACATTAGTAAAAGCAATAAGTGTTACTATTGCTTTTATGCTAGTTTTTGCAATGGTGGGGCCAGTTTATGCTGATGCACGTACAAAGACAAGTGAAAGTAACATCGTTAAGAGGCATACAAGTTCAATAAATGTAAATGCCAATCAGGCAGAGAATGTAGAAGTTCAGCCATACGGTATAAAAACACAATTGGTGAAGGCAGCTCTAAAGCATGGTGGATCAGCAGCAGGTAAACTTATAAAAAAAATACCTTTTAAATGGGCGAAAAAAGTTGGCGCTTCCATTGAGAAATGGGGCTATAAAGCGGCAGGAGTAGTTGGTGAGCTAACTAGTTTTAGTGAGTCGTATGTAACACTTGCATTAGCTAAAGCTGGTATACCACCTAACGATGCAGCGTTACTTGCTAAATTTATAGTTTTCTTTTTAGGATAATAGGTCTTATAATACAAACATAACAGCTATTAAAAAAGTTGTTATGTTTGTACATACACTCATTAAAAGAGAGGAAAGGAAAAAATGATAAAAATCATAGTTCTTTTCTTTTCTATTTTTGTTCCGATAGCAGTTGTGTTTTTTTGGTTCATGACGTATCAAACGAAAAAAGAGGAAAAGGAACAGGAACAGGAACCTTTCTATATTAAAATTATAACATCTTCAGCTATATCGTTTATTTTGACACTTGTATTAATGTTTTTTATCTTTATTGTTTTTGGGTCTGCCACATTTGCTAACTCGCTCTTGAATTTAGACTTAGATATTAAAAGAATGTTGCTTATTTCAATAGTTATAGTTGGTTATTCTTTAGTATTAGATCATTTCTTTTTTAATATTATAAAATACATAATTGGAATTAATTATATGTTACTTATAACAATAAGTATCATTAGATTTTTAATATTCCTTTCCATAGGTTTGTTCTTTTCTTTAAATTACAATACAAATATTATTCTAGCATGTGCATTTGTTATATTACTTTTACTAGTAGATATTTATAATGTAACAAGCAAAAAGAAAAATGATTAGTATAGATGGGAAAGAAATGCAGTAAACCAATGGTCAATACTAAACAATTATTGATGTATTGACTAAAAAATAGCCCTCACAAGAGTGAGGGCTATTCATCATAGGGTCTGTATTTTCTTCTAAGTTCTTCTAATTCCTCTTTTTTGGCTAATACTACGTTTTTAAGAAAAGTTTTAGGTTGATTTTTTGCAGGTTGTAGCTTTCCAGATTTAACTAGATGACCAACTCTAGCTTTAGATATTCCTAATATTTCAGCCGTTTCAACAGTAGAAAGTAAATTCTCATTTAAAAAATCAAGAAAGTCGGCATACTGATTCAAACTGATATTTCATAAAGTCCTATCGCTCCTTTTTATGGGAGATAATTAACAAGATAACTCTAAATACATGGATTAAGATTGTTAAAGCATATAATGCAATGATAATAATGTAGGTGTAGAATGAAGTTTAAGTAATGTTAGGAGCTTGTAACATGTGAGGTTTTTATGAGGTCTCACAGGAATCTCACCAGTAATGATAAAATTTCGAAATAAAACGAAATCCCATAACTATTTTTAGATGTTTTTTCGCTTGAAATAATTAAATAGAATGTTGATGAAATCCTGAATATTTATCTGAATTATGGGCGGCATGATGTAATTCATGCTCCAAAACTCTTGATAAATAAGGATTATTGAGTTATTTGCTAACAAAATACTAACATGAAGTAACAGAGATTTCTCAATGGGTTTCAACTCTTGAGAAGTCTCTTTTTGTCTATTCACTGCTTGAAGTAGGTTGGAATTATAATTTTCTTAGAAAAAACAGTGAAAAAATTTAGAATTTAGCCGGGAACGCTCGTGACTTTAGTCGTGGGATGAATTGGCTGCGTATACGATGTACAGATTAGATACTGAAGGTAGATTTCTGTATACCAAGTATCCGACATGATAAAAGTTTGCTAAAAAGGTTTCTTTAATGAGGGTAACTTGCTGTTTTGGTGGTGTATTGCCGAAAAGAAAATATCAAAAAAATTGAAGATGAAAGAAAAACGATATAAAAAAGAATACATGACTTTTATAGATGACTCAAACAAAGTAAAATTAATGTGAAGTCTTGTCACTAAAGAGAACAAAATAGAAGAGGGGATTCAAGTAAAAAATACACACAATTATACAGGACTTATGGTAATCCTCAGAAATTATAGAATGATAAAAAGGTGTGGATATGGTGATGGCGACAAAAAAGAATTCACAAGCTTGGGAAGGGGCAAAAACACGATGTCGTTTGAATGAGACTGATATACAAATGACCAAGGAGTTGAGGATGACACCAAAGAGCTTAATTAAAAATATCCCAGTCCCTAATCAAAAAAGGAAAGCAACTGTTAAAGTATGGATTCGTAATCTTTATGGGGAGATGTTTGGTAGGGGCCTAACAGTTAACCCAGCTCTCAGTAAAGCATTAAGAAAATCTATGAAGCAAGAAGATGCGATTGTATCTAAACGCTGGGTGGATGAGGAGGACTTACCGTTTTGATGAAATCTAAGATTAATCGATTATCTGATGAAGAGATAAAAGTTATATTGAGAGCATCTGATGAAATTATTGCAAAAGGAGGAAGAACACTTCTTGCTAAAATCTTAAAGGGTTCACGGGAAAAGAAAGTATTGCAACTGGGGTTGGATAGGTGTCCTGTCTATGGTTATTTTAAGTCAGAGAAACTAGATGAAATTATGAAAAAAATTGATTGGATGATTGATTATGATTTTCTAGAAATTGAGTATGACGGAAAATTTCCAATGATTGTTTTCATGGAGCGGGGTTGGTACATAGAGTCCGATCAATATGCTGATGAACTTTTAAATGAATGGAAGGAATGGGCCAAACAGGGAAAACAAAATCCTGATATGAGCTATTTAAAGGATCGGAATAGGAAAATGATTCTATTATTGCTTGAGAAGATTAAAGAGTCCGGAGATCAAGCGTTTATTCCTTATTTAGAATTATGGGAGAAAGTTGATTATAAAAAGGTAAGAGCTGAGATTCGAACAACTATAAATGTAATAAATAGAAATGAGCCGATTGATCATTCAGTTGTAAAAGCAAGGACAGAATCTATAAATGAAGCACTAGAGGGCTTAGAGCCGCATGACCTGCTTTTAAAATGCTGGATATGTGGAGTAAGATTTACTTTTACAACGGGAGAGCAACGATTTTATGAGAAAAAAGGCTTTTCATACCCGAAAAGATGTAAAAAGTGTCGTAATGAAAAGGATATCTAATTCTCTTATTAACAAGTGAGTTTAGTAAGAAATTTTTAAATGAAGAATATTCGGATGTAATTAAAAAAGTTAACATGAATCTGTTACACCTAATTGGACAAGTTAGTTAAGGTCAGATAGACTTGGCTCAAATAAAAGCCGAGGAGATTTTAAAATGCCCAAACGAGCGAGAAAATATTTTTCCAAAAAATTCAGGTGATGTAATAACGCCTGAAACCCTATGTGAAGGAGTTTGTTTGATAACCCCTGAATAACATACCTTTTGTTATTTAATAAAAAGGATTTACTTTATATTGTAGAGAGCTTCTGATTAGTTTATTGAACTTTTGAGAAGCTCCTTTTTAATTCTATAATTCTACTTATAGTTAAATGATGGAAAGTCCTAACTGTATTGTTGACATGAGTTATCATATGAAATACTATAATATTAAATGAAAATGATTATCATTATCAAAAAAGGGGAATACATATGCTAAATAACCAATTACATAAAAAATGGGGATTACTTTTATTTGTTGTACTTATGGTTACACTGCTTGTAGCTTGTGGATCGGAAGAAACTTCTTCAGAAAACGCTTCGTCTGAGGAAGGGGAGAAGTCTTCAAGCGAGAATTCAAAAGAGCGGGAAATTGATCACGCTATGGGGACGACAACTATCAAGGGAACCCCTGAAAAAGTTGTGACGCTGTACCAAGGAGCAACGGATACCGCTATTGTATTTGGGGTGGATCCAGTAGGAATCGTTGAGTCCTGGGTAGAGAAACCTATTTATAAGTATCTTAGAGATGATCTAGAAGGAACGAAATTAGTGGGGGAAGAGACACAGCCAAATTTAGAGGAGATTGCGAAGTTAAAACCGGATGTTATTTTTGCATCGAAACTCCGACATGAGGAAATCTATGAAAAACTAAATAGAATTGCTCCCACTGTAGCCATTGATCAAGTCTATGAATTTAAGGAAACAGTTAAATTAATGGGAGAAACGTTGAATAAGCAAGATAAATCAGATGAAATCTTGACCAATTGGGATGAACGGATTAAAGATTTCAATAAAAAAGCTGCCGAAAAGTTAGGAGATGAGTGGCCGCTAAATGTTTCTATCTTGAACTTCCGAAGTGATCATGCTCGTATTTATTTTGATAGTTTTGCCGGAATGATTCTTAGAGAAGCAGGCTTCACTAGACCAGAGAATCAACAATCAGATGAATGGGGTATGAAGCTAACCGATAAAGAAAGTATTAATGAAATGAACGCTGATGTTTTCTATGTTTTCATGAGTGATGACCCAGCGATTAAAGATAATTATAAAGAATGGACGAACCACCCTCTTTGGCAGAATCTGGACGCTGTAAACAATGACGAGGTTCATATGGTCGATGAAGTTATATGGAACATGTCCGGTGGAATTCAAGCCGCAAACTTAATGCTGGACGATTTGTATGACAGGTTTGATTTAGAAAAATAAATGACGAAAGATAGGAGGATTTCTCCTATCTTTGTTTCTTTGGGGAGAAAAATAATGAACAAATTTATAAACAATCGACATTTAAGGTGGATAACGCTTCTTGTTCTATTGCTTTTATTTGTAATTGCATCTTTTTTAAGCATATTTTTAGGAAAAACCTCTATACCTCTCTCTACAGTTTGGGACGCCTTCTTCCATTATGACCCTTCCGACACAAATCAGGTCATTATTCGTACGTCGCGCTTAACCCGAACATTAATTGCTATTACCATAGGAGCAAGTCTATCCATTGCCGGAGCGCTTATGCAAGCATTGACGCGTAACCCATTAGCAGCACCTGACATCTTTGGGGTGAATGCAGGAGCACTATTTTTTATCGTCGCTTCAGCTACCTTCTTTTCAGTAGAATCCTTAAGCGGGTATATGTGGATTGGCTTTATAGGAGCTGGACTTGCGGGGGCGATCGTATATTTACTAGGTTCAATGGGGGAAGATGGCTTGTCTCCAGTTCGCATTGTCTTAGCGGGTGCTGCAATTAGCGCGCTTTTTATCTCATTCACGCAAGGGATGCTCGTTTTGGATGAACAGCGTATACAAAGCGTGTTGTTTTGGCTAGCTGGTTCTGTGGCGGGTCGGGAATTAAGCCTTCTTCTACCGGTTCTTCCTTTTATCTTAGGAGCCATTATTATTTCGTTATTGGTTGGAAAGCCACTGAACATTCTTATGTCTGGTGACGATGTGGCTAAAAATCTTGGGCTAAACACCAATTTGGTTAAATTGGTAATCGGAATCATTATTGTGTTTTTAGCTGGAGGCTCTGTAGCTATAGCAGGATCGATAGGGTTTATTGGCCTGGTTGTACCTCACATTGTTAAAGGAATCACAGGACCAAATTATCAATGGATTTTACCGATCAGTGGTATATTCGGGGCTACTTTGCTATTATGTGCTGATATCGCAGCACGACTCGTCATTGCCCCTCAGGAAATGCCTATAGGAGTTATGACGGCTCTTTTCGGAACGCCATTTTTCATTTATATAGCTAGAAAAGGGGTGAAGAAAAGTGGGTGACTTTTACACAATCAGAAGTAAAAATGATAAAATTTCAATGCAATTTCATAAAAAGTCGTTGTTTATTTTGATTTGCTTATTATTGCTTACGGTAGTTTTCTTTATCATAAGCCTTTCAGCAGGAAGCAGTTATATTCCTGTGGGAGCGGTTTTTCAAGAGCTCTTTAGTGAAAGCGATTATACTTTTATACTTCATGAACTCCGAATGCCCCGTGTAATAATGGGTTTCCTTGTGGGTGCAGGGCTTGGAGTTTCCGGGTTAATTCTACAGGGGATGATTCGTAATCCTCTAGGTTCTCCGGACATTGTAGGAGTAACAGGAGGGGCGTCTGTAGGAGCGGTTTTGTTTATTGTTTTTTTACTGGGTGAGATGAGTGTCAATTGGCTTCCCTTGGCTTCGATTATTGGAGCAGCAGTTACATCAGCTATTATCTATTTATTATCATGGTCAAATGGGGTGACTCCCATGCGATTAATTCTTATTGGCATTGGCATTTCTGCATTGACCAATGCCATAGTGACCATGTTTATGGTATCAAGTGAGTCTGCCATTGCTTCTAAAGTATATCTATGGTTAACCGGAAGTTTATACGGTGCCAATTGGCAGGAAGTAATCATTCTCCTTCCCATTATCCTTACCTTGATCTTTCTCTCGCTATTTTTTACAGGGATTGTAAATGTCAAGCAATTAGGAGACGATATAGCGATCGGTATGGGTGTTCGAGTTCAATTTTTCCGCTTTCTATTACTTGCTTTGAGTGTTGCATTAGCTGGCGCTGCTGTTTCTTTTGCAGGTGGCATAGCTTTTGTTGGGCTAATCGCTCCTCATATCGCTCGGATTATATTGCATAAATCGTTTGCTAATTTAGTAGTTGGTTCTGCGCTTATCGGATCGTTAATAGTGATGGGAGCTGATATCATAGCTCGTACGGCCTTTTTGCCATCGGATATTCCTGCTGGAGTATTTACAGCTGGGATTGGGGTACCATTTTTCATTTATTTACTATACCGCAATAGAAAGGGGTTTCGTTAATGATTCCTGTTCTTGCATTAATGGAAGAGGTAAAATGTATTGAATTTTTAAATCATCAAATGCAGCGAATCTATGCTCCCAACTTAAAGGTTACTGCGTCAATGATGATGAAGAAGTACGCTCAGGTTCTTCCAGCTCAGGTATTGGATTCCATGTTATGGGAAGAACAAGCCAAAATCATTCCCCTTTCCTCTTGCACCATTAGCGAGCAGTTGGATATTAGGGTAGATGCTCTACAGGTCAAATATACTGACTCACGACAGGAGGCTTGGGAGGGGCTTTTTGCTTATCATATCTTGCCATTGTTGCAGGCGTTTCACCAGGTGACAAATATTCCTCTTTTTATTTTATGGGAAAATGTAGCGGTTCGGCTCAACTCTTTCTTTAGAAAAGCAGTGGAGAAATATCCCGATCATCGCCAAAGAATTATTGAACTTGCTAGAGAATTGAATCAATTGGATGGAAGCTATTTTGATTGTATGAATCATCCTATGAGTAGTTATCTGACTAATCCCAACTCTCTCAGTGAACAAAAAATAAGGCGTACGTGCTGCTACTTTCATAAGCTGGAAAAAAAGAAGGAAACACTCACACACTGTCTGGTGTGTCCACTTCATAATAAGAATTGTTCGTCTTAAGAAGAGTGGTGGATCGACGGCAGTAAATGTCCAATTTGTTTAACTACCATCCGTGGAGATAAACAAAAGCCCACGGATTAAAGTTTCATTTTATATAATGTTAGGCTGATTTTCATGTGATTCACCAATAGGCATACAATTTCAGCTTGTTTTTAAAAGCATAGCTAATAGGAATGACAATGGATTATATATCTTATTAATCTAAAAATTTTACAGTGTATTGACTTTGCTTGTAGAGATTACTATAATCGTGAAGTTACATGATGAGGTGTATAAAATAATAGTTGAATTTAGTGGCTTTAGAGGTTAAGAAATAGTTAATTTCTAAAGTCTTTTATTTATCCCGCATATAACTGGCAGTAAGACCCCACATCAAGCAATTAAGAGAACCTAATATTGGTGAGTAGGGATCAACTGCCAGTAAATGTCCGATTGGTTCACCTAACAATCCGTGGGGGATAATACGCCACCCCACGGATTGAAGTTTCACTTTATCCCGCATATAACTGGCAGTAAGACCCCACATCAAGCAATAAAGAGAACCTAATATT
>NZ_CANMAB010000119.1:0-11499 GCF_947495635.1 uncultured Virgibacillus sp.
GATTTTCACTTTACCCATTGTAAAAAAAGTCAACCTATTACTTATGACAAGAATTGTTGCACCTTCTCATAGCGAAGTAATTAGTCGGAGCATTGCTAATATACATCTAACATTTCAAAATAACTACTAAGCTTAACGCAGTCATTGCACTGATTTTATACTTTCTTAACTTATTAAAAAAGACTGTCGTTTTTTCGACAGTCTTGAATAATACTCTTTGATTCCGTTTTTTTAACAGTATCTCTGACAATCAATACATCCATTTCATACATAATTATTGTAATAAGGATGATGAGATTAATTTAAGAGAAGTAATTCATTTAAATCGTGTGAGTGATCTTGCCTTCTGTTATATTAGCATCGTTTTCATATGCTGCCTGCAATTTTCTCGTTATTGGTCCAGGTGTACCGTCCTGTACTTGTTTATTATCGATCATCGTTACAGGCATTACTTCAGAGGTACTACTAGATAAGAATACTTCATCAGCCGTGAAAAGATCTTCTTGTTTAAAACCATTTTCATTAAACGAAATGGATAGGTCATTAGCAAATTGCTCTACGCGCATTCTTACGCACCCATGAAGAATTCGATTAGTAGCAGGATGGGTGTAGATGTCACCATCTTTTACCATATAAATATTAGATGAACTACATTCTGTCACCAAGTCATCACGGTGTAAAATAGCTTCATAGCAGCCATGCTCTTTCGCTTCTTGCTTGGCTAAAACATTTGGCAATAAATTTAAACTCTTAATATAGCAATTTTCCCAGCGTACATCAGGCTGAGTAATGACAGATACGCCCTTTTGTAGGTTCTCCAGGTTGCGTGGGAGGTCTTGAGCATATGCATACATGTTTGCAGGGATACCTTGAGGAAAGACGTGGTCGCGTGGTGCTGATCCACGAGATACTTGTAAGTAAACTTTTCCGTCCCCTGTCATTTTATTTTTTTCAAGTAATTGTAATAACAAATCAGTTATTTCTTCTTTTGTAGCAGCAAGATTAATTTTTACTGCATCAGCAGAACGGAATAGACGATCTACATGCTCTTTTAGTAAATAGTATGAGCCGTCATAAATACGTATTACTTCATAAATACCATCACCAAACTGTAACCCTCTTTCTTCAAAAGGGTATTTCAAGTTATCTTGATGTGTAAAAGTTTTCTGTGCTAAAACAATTGGATATATAGCCATTCTTTCTCGCCTCCCTAAAACTTATGACTATTCTATAACTTCTTTTCAAGGTTGTAAATCCTTACGATGAAAATAGTAAAAAGTATTTCAGAAGGTTATGGCGTAATGATAATCTGTGTGAATTCAAAAAATGATAGCATACAAAAATAAGCGGTTTAAATTATCATGTGATTTTCGTTCATCTATTCCAAAAATAACTGGTAGTAATACCTCCACCTCAAGCAATAAAGTGAAACCAATATAGGTAAGAGAGGGAACGACTACCAGTAAATGTCCAATAGGTTCAACTGATTGAACTTTCACTTTATAGTAGTCGGTTTAGTTAAAAGAATTATACATGTTACAAGTTTAAGAGAATATTAATTTTTTGTCGAAAAAAATTAATATTACTATTGACCTGTCTAAGTCTAATTGCTATAATAAATATTGCGTTCGAAAAAACGATAAATAAATTACATAATTTCTCCAATTTGTTTGCGGGTGTAGTTTAATGGTAAAACCTCAGCCTTCCAAGCTGATGACGAGGGTTCGATTCCCTTCACCCGCTCCATACATATGTCTTAACGCAGTATTTCGTAATGAATGGTACGAAGTATTGCGTTTTTAATTTTTATCTCACATAATAACGGCAGTAAGCCCTCGACCTTAAGGAATAAAGTAAAAGTAATATAGATAAGAGAGGGACCGACTGACATAAAATGTCCGATTGGTTCGAACCCTACATGGGAGTAGGTCGCAAAGGCGTTGCCACAGGATGTGGCGATTTAACCCTTTGTACGTGTTTGTTTCAGTGAAAACCGGATTGAAGTTTCACTTTATTGACTGTTTTACTTCTTCTATATAAACATGTAAAATTTTTGGCGTAGACACGAATATTAGTTATATGATTCTTCTAAGGTTGCGTGTTTTTACGCAACTAGTGGCTTATCATTCGCTTATTTCTAAATTCTAACGAAAATGAGGTGTTTATATGAAGCAATTATTATCCACACTTAAACAAATTGATCATAAAGGATACAAAGCATATAAAAGTATACAAGGGCATTATGGTTATACTAATTTTAATTTAGCTATTGATTACGTTCAGGGAGATCCATTTGCATCTCCTTCTAAGATAAGGGTGATTATACCCGCGAGCAAACGGCCGATAAAACAAGAATGGCTAAAGACATATTCTAGAAAAATTGCGACCGAAGATGTAATTGCTAGAGTAGTAGGTGAGGCTGTTACAAACCAGGTTTCCACAGTAAAGGGGTCAGGTAAGAGTGGATTGATTATGTTTGATCAACCGGGACAAGAAAAGCTGGAGCGCAGTGCAGTACAAGTTAATTCCTCTTCTATAACCATTTGTATGTCTATCGGTCTTCCTGCAAATGGGAGAAAAATTAATGGGCGGGAAGCGGAGAAATTGTTCGCGCAAGCTCTACCTTCTATTATGAATAGTTCTGTATTTACAATAAAAGATGAGGAAATAGAACAGGCAAATATCCTCGCTGATCAACAAGATTCCATCCGGCAGCAAATGCGGGAGCATGGCTGGATTGCTTTTTTGGCAAACGGGTCAATCTTACCACGTGAGAGTGGTATTAGTAATCGCCCCTTAAAGGATGCAGTAGCTTTTCAAAGCCCATTAAAAAACGAAGTAGAGTTACCCATTCCCCATAGCAGGGAGCCTATTAGAGGAATGGCGATTAAAAAAGGGATCACACTAATTGTAGGTGGAGGATATCATGGGAAAAGTACAGTGTTACAGGCAATTGAAAGAGGTGTGTATTCCCATGTAGAAGGTGACGGACGAGAATTTGTCTTAACGGATGTGGATGCGGTAAAAATCCGAGCGGAGGATGGACGTAAAGTAAGTGGAGTGAATATTTCACCATTTATTAATAATTTGCCCCATGAACAGGATACAGCTTACTTTTTTACAGAAAATGCCAGCGGGAGTACTTCGCAAGCAGCTAATGTCATGGAAGCATTAGAAGCAGGTGCATCTACACTGTTAATTGATGAGGATACAAGCGCAACAAATTTTATGATTCGCGATCATCGAATGCAGTTACTCGTTCAGCAAAACAAAGAACCAATCACTCCGTTTATTGATAAAATAGCACAGCTTCGTGATCAATTAGCTATATCTACCATATTAGTAATGGGTGGATCAGGAGATTATTTTGCGGAAGCTGATACAGTAATTCGCATGGAAGATTATCTACCTTTTCATGTAACTGATGAAGCTAAATCGATAATGGAAAAGTACCCATTGGAACGGTCTGCTGCTGATGCAGGAACCTCTTTCGGTGATGTAACGAGTCGATATTTTCATCAGCGGTCCTTACAGACGAAAAAAGGGAAACGTGCAAAGGTGCAAGCAAAAGGCTTACATCATATTTTGATGGGAAAAACGGATATTTCTTTTGCTTACACGGAACAAATCGTTGATTCATCACAAACAAGAATGATTGCTGAGATTATTCAGTTCTTAGATAGAACACAGCGTTTGCAGGATACCACGCTTTATCAACTTCTTGATAAAATTGAGCATCAAATGACAGAAAAGGGATTGAGTTCTTTTACAGCTTTTCCAAATCAGCATCCGGGAGATTTAGCGCGTCCACGTAGATATGAAATTGCAGCTGTTTTCAATCGAATGCGGACTGCTGTGGTAAAGCAGTAATAGGAGGTTGGACATAACAAATGCATACAGATCAATTAAAGCAAGAGATTATCGAATACAGTAAAAAAATCGGTATTGATAAAATTGGTTTTGCCTCTGCTGATGTGTTTGGAGAATTAAAAGAAAGACTTCGGAGGCAACAGGAATTAAAGTATCAATCCGGTTTTGAAAAAGGAACGATTGAAGAACGGACTGAGCCTAAACGTTTACTTCCGGAGGCGCAATCCATTATCTCCATTGCGTTAGCATATCCATCTCGAATGAAAGATGCACCGAGAAGCACAAGGGAAGAAAGACGGGGTTTGTTTGCGAGGGCCTCTTGGGGTGTTGACTACCATATTGTTATGCGTGATCGATTAGAAAAATTGGCTGCGTTTATTCAAGAAAAAGTACCTGATGGCAAAAATAAAGTAATGGTGGATACCGGTGAATTATCAGACCGGGCTGTTGCAGAACGAGCTGGCATTGGTTTCAGTGGTAAGAATACGTCCATTATTACACCTGAATTTGGATCATTTGTTTACTTAGGGGAATTGATTACAAATGTTCCATTTGTACCAGATGAGCCAGTAGATGATAGCTGTGGGTCATGTACGAAATGTATTGATGCTTGTCCTACTGGCGCGATCGTTCAAGGTGGACAATTAAATGCGCAGCGCTGTATTGCCTTTTTAACGCAAACAAAGGATTTTCTCCCTGACGAATTTCGCTCTAAAATTGGTAACCGAGTTTACGGTTGTGATACATGTCAGGTTGTTTGTCCCAAAAATCACAAGGTGGATTTTCACATTCACCCAGAATTCGAACCAGAGCATGAAGTTGCTAAGCCAAAGCTTATTCCAATGCTACGTATGTCTAATCGTGAGTTTAAACGTACATTTGGACATATATCAGGCTCTTGGCGAGGTAAAAAACCAATTCAACGTAATACACTGATTGCACTTGGACATTATAAAGATGAAACTGCAGTCGAAGAAATCATTGCTGTCATGTTATCTGACCCTAGACCAGTCATTCGTGGGACGGCGGCATGGTCACTTGGCAAAATTGGAACAGAAGAAGCATTTCAAGCTATTAAACGAGCGATGGATAATGAAGATAATGAGCAAGTTCGATTTGAAATGGAAAAGGGATTAGCCTTTCGACCGCCCTCTTCTACCAAGTAGCTGAATAAATCGTTACATTACACTGAAAATATTTAGCTGTTTGACAAGCATTCCCTCCATATACTGCTATTGGAGGGGATTTTCTATGGAAAAATTAAAGGAACTGTGGCTCCATTTTTTTAAGAGCAATCGGTGGCAAGAGACTTGGTGGGAGAGAAAGCAATCATTATTTGAGGAACGAAAAGCAAAAATTGTACAGATTAAAGGAAATGGTCATATGCATAGAAAGCTACGCTATGATCATGCTTCACACTATGATTATAATTTACATTTATCATTTTTAGTTAAGCAAAAGGATCAATTATATTTAGAGGAGACTGTCTATCCATATACATTTCGACTAGATCAAGGAGAGATTGTTGGTCATTCGTTAAAAAGAGTACTTCATGAAGAAAAAGTAAGTAAAGTGATGCCCGATGATATTATTGGTGGCGATGGAGATGATCGTTTTTCCTATGATCGAAATGCTGCGGTTCGTTACGCTGAGCGATGGTGGAATAGCTATAATCCAGCGTTTAAACAGTTCGATGTAGATTGCACTAATTTTATTTCTCAATGCTTACTTGCAGGTGGTGCGCCAATGAGGGGAGCTCCAGATAGGGCAAGAGGCTGGTGGTATGGAAATAATAGCTGGAGTTATAGTTGGGCGGTTGCTCACTCTCTGCGTTGGTATTTAAGTGGTTCAACACAAGGACTAAGAGGAGAAGAGGTGGAAACGGCAGCAGATTTAATTCCGGGTGATGTTATCTGTTATGATTTTGAGGGGGATGGACGGTGGAACCATAATACAATTGTTGTCACAAAAGATGCTTATGGTATGCCATTAGTGAACGCACATACAGATAATAGTAGACATCGCTATTGGTCTTATGAGGATTCAACAGCATGGACACCTGAGATTAAATATAAATTTTTCCGGATTTATTAAAGTAGTGCTATACTAGGAAAGTAGTACGTAGGTAAGGAGAATGAAAAAGTGAGTTTACACGTTGTTTTATATCAACCAGAGATACCAGCAAATACTGGAAATATAGCTAGGACATGTTTGGCTACTAACGCAACATTGCATTTAATCCATCCTCTTGGATTTTCAACAGATGATAAGATGGTACGAAGAGCTGGATTAGATTATTGGAAAGAAGTAGACATCCGTGAGTATCCTTCAATCGAAGAGCTGTACCGCACATATCCAAAGGCTTCTTATTATTATATAGAAAATTTTGGGACCAAGCATTATACAGATTATGATTTTAGTAATATAGAAGAAGAACTATTTTTTGTATTTGGTAGGGAAACAAATGGCATTCCACATGAATTATTGCATGGTAAGGAAGATCGTTGTTTACGAATTCATATGGGAGATCAGGTGCGATCATTAAATTTATCAAATACGGCAGCAATTATCGTATATGAAGCATTGAGACAGCGAGGATTTCCAGGTTTAAACTAATAACATACATTACTACCAGGATTTATAAAAAAGGCAATCGTTAGTATTCCAGTAAGGGAAAAACGAAACGAATGCCTTTTTTTGTTAGATCATTTCCAACTATTGGCTATTTTTCGGTATACCAGGCTTTGATTCGTAACCAGATGTGAAAATAGAAACTAGAAATACGATTATAACACCCATTAGTAACGCCAATTTCATGTGGACATCCTCCTTTTATGTAAGAGACCATTATAATTAATGTTTCCTCTATTATAACGAATTATTTAGAAAAAGTGAACAAAGTCTCTTCTAACTTAAAAGAAAACCTATATTTAGTAGTTTTGGTGAATACTTATTCAATTATAGGCTATATGGCATTTCTATTAGAGTTAATCATTTGAAAATTACAACTATATTAATGGTTGGAACAATATATTGTTTCCACTAATAAAATAGGGTATATTAGTTGATGTAATCATTCGTCAGTTCTATAATGTAGAATGAATAATGTATACCGTTTCATAACGGATAACGCTAACTTCTAATGGGGGTATAAAAGGTGGCACAGAGCGAAGAATCTAATGAGAGATTCTGGTCAGAATTTCATGGTCCAAATATGGGGTATATTGAAGAGCAATATGATTTGTATAAAGAGGATCCAGAGGCAGTAGATCCATCCATAAAGCAGATGTTCAATGAGCATGGAGCCCCTCAATGGTTATCTCATGCAAATGATTCAAATCAGGCAGTACAGGCTACATCAATAAATGATGTGAAGAAGCTTACCTCAGCAATGAAACTTGTTGAGGCTATTCGTCGTTTTGGACATTTGGAAGCAGATATTTACCCGGTTGGACTCAAAGAACGTAAATCAGAGTTGGTAGAGCCAGCTACGTATGGTTTAACTAATGAGGATTTACTAAATATGCCAGCCAATTGGCTATGGGAAAAAGCACCGAGTAAAGTTGAGAATGGATTAGATGTAATTAAAGAACTTAAAAAATATTATTCCGGAACAATTACATTTGAATATGATCATGTCAATAATGATGAAGAACGAAAATGGTTACTGGATTTAATTGAATCAGGAAAAGCTCGATTAGACTTGTCTAAAGATGAGAAATTTCAATTATTAGAGCGACTTACACATGTAGAAGGATTTGAAAGCTTTCTGCAAAAAACCTTTGTAGGGCAAAAGCGTTTCTCAATAGAAGGACTAGAAGCAATGGTACCAATGCTTGATCAAATTGTTACGTATGCTAGAAAAGATAAGATTGAGAATATTATGATGGGGATGGCTCATCGTGGACGTTTAGCTGTACTAGCACATGTTTTAGGAAAACCATATGATAAGATTTTCTCTGAATTCCATCATTCTCCAAACAAAGAATTAATTCCATCAGAAGGATCAATGGGGATTAATTATGGATGGACTGGAGATGTGAAATATCACTATGGGGCGACAAAGGAACCAGTAGGTGATGAAAACCATACACGGATTAGACTGGCTCATAATCCATCGCACTTAGAATTTGTAAATCCGGTTGTTGAAGGTTTTGCACGTGCTGCACAGGATGATCGTTCAGAAAGTGGTTATCCAAAACAGGACATGAATAAAGCGATACCGGTTGTGATCCATGGTGATGCAGCATTTATCGGAGAAGGTGTTGTTGCAGAAACGCTTAATATGAGTGGCTTACCAGGATATTCAACAGGCGGATCACTTCATATCATAGCAAATAACCTAGTTGGTTATACAACAGATCAAGTTGACGGACGTTCTACACGTTATGCAAGTGATTTAGCTAAGGGATTTGAAATTCCTATTATTCATGTGAATGCTGATGATCCAATTGCTTGTGTTTCTGCTATGAAAATTGCTTACGAGTACCGTCAAACGTTTCATAAGGATTTTCTAATTGATTTGGTAGGGTACCGTCGCTATGGACATAACGAAATGGATGAGCCGAGAATGACGCAACCTGACCTTTATAAGAAAATTGATAAGCATCCGACAGTAGCAAATGTATATGCGAAGGTGCTTGAAGATAAAGGTCTTATAAATGAGAATGAATTTAATGAGCTGAAGAAAAGTACGGAAGCAGAACTTCAGGAAATATATAATAGTATGAAAGAAAATGAAACCGGCAAATGTAATCCAATGCCAATGCCAGAAGCATTGACAAACGGACTCGATCAATTTGAAACAGCTATTGATGTGGATACATTGAAAGCTTTGAATAAAGGGTTAATGCAACGCCCTGAAGGATTTAATAGCAATAGAAAGCTAGAGAAAATTCTTAAGCGACGTGAAAATGCGTTAGAAGAGGGTGGCAAGGCTGATTGGGGTACTGGAGAAGCGCTTGCTTATGCTTCCATTCTCCAAGACGGGATTCCGATTCGCTTGACTGGTCAAGATACGGAAAGAGGTACCTTTGCTCACCGCCATCTTGTCCTACATGATGTAGAAACAAATGATAAATTTAGTCCGATGCATGGGTTGAAAGAATCTAAAGCATCATTTGATATACGAAATAGTCCATTATCTGAAGCTGGTGTGTTAGGGTATGAATATGGCTATAGTGTTCAGGCTTCTAATACATTAGTTATTTGGGAGGCACAATTTGGTGACTTTGCCAATGCTGCTCAAGTAGTTTTTGACCAATTCATCTCCGCTGCACGTGCGAAATGGGGAGAAAAATCAAATATGGTCATGCTGTTACCGCATGGTTATGAAGGTCAAGGTCCAGAGCATTCGAGTGCTAGACTAGAACGGTTCCTGCAAATGGCAGCAGAGAATAACTGGATTGTAGCTTACGTGACTTCATCTGCTCAATTCTTCCATCTTATTCGTAGGCAGGCTGCTTTGCGTAATAGAGAGGAAGCTAGACCATTGGTTGTGATGACACCAAAGAGTAGTTTAATTCGAAATCAGCGTATTGCTTCAGAAGCGGAAGAGTTTACACAAGGTAAATTCCAGCCGATACGTCAACAGCCTAACTTAAAGGTGAGCAAGAAGAATGCAAAACGCTTGCTAATTGGTAGTGGTAAGGTCATGGTGGATATTGAAGAGGCAATAGAACATTCAGAAGAAAAATTTGATTGGTTACGTGTACTACGATTAGAACAAATCTATCCATTCCCTAAAAAGGAACTGGAAAAAGAGCTAAAGGCCTTGCCGAACCTGGAAGAAATTGTATGGGTTCAAGAAGAGCCAAAGAACATGGGAAGCTGGGATTTTGTTGATGATTATTTAAGAGATCTGTTACAGGATGGTCAGAAACTTAGATATATTGGACGCCCAGACCGTTCAGCTCCAGCTGTAGGAGTGCCTAACGTGCATAAAACAGAGCAAAATGAAATCGTACAAAAAGCGATCAACCCATCAAAAGGAGGAGATTCCAATGAATGAAATTAAAGTACCAGAGCTAGCTGAATCCATAACAGAAGGAACAATTGCAGAATGGTTAGTAAAAAAAGGTGACAGTGTTGAAAAAGGTGATCCAGTAGTAGAATTAGAAACAGATAAGGTCAATGTGGAAGTCAACTCCGATTTCGCTGGTGTTATTACCGAAATCATTCGTGAAGAAGGCGATGATGTAGAAGTTGGCGACGTTATTGCGAAAATTGACGAAAATGGGGAAGCGGGCAACAGCAGTTCTACTTCTGAAGAAAAGAGTGAACCGCAAGAATCTAAAACCGAAGAAGTTAAAGAAACGAAGAAAGCCGAAACACCGGCAAAAGAAGATTCCAGTGCTAAAGGTGATGTGATCGCTTCTCCAGCTGCCCGTAAACGAGCACGTGAACTTAATATTGATTTAAGTGCGGTTAGCCCTCGAGATCCACTTGGTCGAATTCGTCCAGAGGATGTGGAAGCTGCTGCTAGCGGTGCGAGCAATACATCTAAGCCTGCTAAAGAGGAGAAAAAACCAGCTGAAAAAACAGAATTTGCTAAGCCTGTGGAGCGAGTTAAAATGTCTCGCCGCCGTCAAACAATTGCTAAGCGCTTAGTTGATGTTCAACATGAAGCAGCGATGCTTACGACGTTTAATGAAGTTGATTTAACCAATGTCATGAAACTTCGAAGTGAAAGAAAAGAGAAGTTTATCGAAAAGCATGGGGTTAAACTAGGATTTATGTCCTTCTTTACAAAGGCAGTAGTAGGAGCGCTTAAAGACTTTCCTTTATTAAACGCAGAAATTCAAGGTAATGAATTAGTTATCAAAAAATTCTATGACATTGGCATTGCAGTTTCCACTGATGATGGACTCGTAGTTCCGGTAGTTCGTGATGCTGATCGCCTTGACTTCGCAGGAGTTGAGAAGGAAATTGGTAGCCTTGGTAAAAAGGCTCGTGATAAGAAGTTAGAAATGAGTGAGTTACAAGGTGGATCATTTACCATAACGAATGGTGGTACTTTTGGTTCTATGCTATCAACTCCAATTTTAAATGCACCACAGGTGGGGATTCTAGGGATGCATAACATCCAAAAGCGGGCCATGGTAATGCCTGATGACACAATTGAAGTACGCCCAATGATGTACCTTGCACTTTCATATGATCACCGTATTGTAGATGGTAAGGAAGCAGTTCAATTCCTAGTTAGAGTCAAACAACTGCTTGAAGACCCATATGATTTATTACTAGAAGGCTAATTACAATTCTAGAACAAAACCTTGCTTTGATGTTTATCGAAGCAAGGTTTTTTGTAGAGGAAATTATAAAATTTGTCCATATGAATAAATATAGGCGTGTTGAGCCCAGTCCTGCTTAAGCGCTAGAAACTAGGAGACTTCACGAATCGCCTTAATCTAAGTCATCATTGGCTCGCAAGCACACCATGATTCCTTTATCTCCGTTGACTCGCTCCAGTCGCTAATTTTCTAATCGAGCGTTTGCGCTTTTGTTCTAAGTTAAGAAAGTATAAAATCAGTGCAATGACTGCGTTAAGCCCAGTAGTTATTTTGAAATGTTTGATGTCTATTGGCAATGCTCCGACTAATTACTTCGCTTTCCGCGGGCACGGCCTCA
>NZ_CANMAB010000120.1:0-11423 GCF_947495635.1 uncultured Virgibacillus sp.
TTCTCTTTGAATGATATAAAGTAAACGGGAGAAAAACGGAGTAATTCTGAGATAATTTTAATTTATAGAGGGAGGTGAATGATCTAACACGTACATTTTACAGCAATGTCAGTCTAAAAAAGGAATGTTTATATCGCTTTGTCTCTCCGACAGTCTTTTATAAACATTCCTAAGCATACTTCGCTAGAAAAGCGACTGTCTTTTCTCACAGAATCCTCTATAATCCCTTTCCTTAGAAGAGTGGTTTATCCTCAAACCACTCTTTTTACATTGATTTGTACTGATACATACTTGAAGTGGAACATATTCCCTTGATAATTCATTTGAAAAACAGAAGAGATACAAGAATTTTCATCTAAGAACTGTGCAATGTCAGTAGTTGTCATCTTTCTTTAGAAAGTGTTATTATTGATAAAAGACGCTAATTCTTTACGTACGATAATTATAGTATAAAATCAGATAGAAAATCTTATTTAAGATAGATATTGAGGTGCATGTATAATGGCTGGAATATTAAAGAAAATTTTTGGTGATGGAACGCAAAGACAATTGAATCGGCTGCAAAAAACAGTGGATAAAATAGAGGCATTAGAACCAGAAATGGAAAAGTTAACTGATCAGGAGCTACAAGAAAAAACAGAAGCGTTTAAAGAAAGGTATCAAAATGGAGAAACTTTAGACGATATGCTTGTAGAAGCATATGCAGTGGTTCGTGAAGGATCTAAACGTGTACTAGGAATGCGACCTTTCCAAACGCAGTTAATGGGTGCTATTGCTTTGCATGAAGGTAACATTGCTGAGATGAAAACCGGGGAAGGAAAAACATTAGCTTCTACCATGCCTGCATACTTAAATGCACTTTCTGGTAAAGGTGTTCATATAATTACAGTCAATGATTATTTGGCAAGTCGTGACGCGCAGGAGATGGGAGAGCTCTATCAATTTTTAGGACTAACAGTTGGGCTTAATGGAAATGGATTATCAAAAGAACAAAAAAGGGAAGCGTATAATCAGGATATTACCTATGGTACGAACAATGAATATGGTTTTGATTACTTGAGAGATAATATGGTCCTTTACAAGGAGCAAATGGTACAACGTCCTTTGAATTTTGCAATTATTGATGAGGTTGACTCGATATTAATAGATGAAGCACGAACACCTTTAATTATTTCCGGTTCAGCTAAGAAGTCTGCGTCACTTTATCAGCAAGCGAATAGCTTTGTAAGTACACTTTCCAAGGAAGGTGATTATACCTACGATGAAAAAACAAAGGGGGTACAACTTACAGAGGAAGGGATAAATAAAGCGGAAAGCTATTTTTCGATTGAGAACTTGTTTGATTTAAACAATGTATCATTAACGCATCATATTAATCAGGCTCTGAAGGCTCATGTTTCGATGCATCGTGATGATGACTATGTGGTAGAAGAAGGCGAAGTAGTTATTGTAGACCAATTCACTGGTCGATTAATGAAAGGTCGTCGTTATAGTGATGGCTTACATCAAGCAATAGAAGCGAAAGAAGGATTACAAATTCAAAACGAGAGTATGACGCTTGCGTCTATTACCTTTCAAAACTTCTTCCGAATGTATAATAAATTGGCAGGTATGACTGGTACGGCGAAAACGGAGGAGGAAGAGTTCAGAAACATCTATAATATGGATGTTATTGCTATTCCGACAAATAAACCGATTATCCGTGACGATCGAGCTGATTTGATTTATAAATCCATGCAAGGTAAGTTTCAAGCAGTTGTAGAGGAAATAAAAGAACGTCACTTAACAGGACAGCCAGTATTAGTTGGTACTGTTGCTGTTGAAACTTCTGAGTTAATATCAAAATTATTGAAGAAGGCTGGCGTGAAACATGATGTATTAAATGCTAAAAATCACTTTCGCGAAGCAGAGATAATAGAGAATGCTGGACAAAAGGGAGCCGTAACCATTGCTACTAATATGGCTGGACGCGGAACCGATATTAAGTTAGGTGAAGGTGTTGTTGATCTTGGAGGACTCGCTGTTATTGGTACGGAACGTCATGAATCACGTCGTATCGATAATCAGTTACGTGGACGTTCTGGACGACAAGGTGATCCAGGGATGTCTCAATTCTACCTATCCATGGAAGATGAGTTAATGCGTCGATTTGGCTCTGATAATTTGAAATCGATGATGGAGCGACTCGGAATGGAAGATTCACAGCCAATTGAAAGTAAAATGGTATCTCGTGCTGTTGAATCAGCTCAGAAACGAGTGGAAGGGAATAACTTTGATGCACGTAAAACAGTCCTATCTTATGACGATGTTTTACGAGAACAAAGAGAAATTATTTATAAGCAACGCTTTGATGTTATTGAATCTGAAACAGAATTACGAGAGATTATTGAGAACATGATTATTTCAACACTTGAACGTGTTGTAGCAACACATACGCAGGATGATGATGAGGATAATTGGGATTATAAGGCGATTGTTGAATATGTACAAGGTAGCCTCCTAGATCAAGATCAAATTGCTGTAGATGATTTAAAAGGAAAAGATCCAGAGGAAATCAATGAATGGATTATGGAGAGAGTGAGAGCTCGCTATGATCAAAAAGAACAAGAACTAACAGAAGAACAAATGCGCGAGTTTGAAAAAGTAATTCTCTTAAGAACGGTTGATACGAAATGGATGGATCATATTGATCAAATGGATCAATTACGTCAAGGAATTCATTTACGTGCATATGGACAGAATGATCCGTTACGTGAATATCAACTTGAAGGCTTCTCAATGTTTGAAGCAATGATCGAAAATATTAACGAAGAAGTTGCCAAGTACATTATGAAAGCTGAAATTAGAGATAATCTGCAACGGCAGGAAGTTGTGAAAAATACACAGGCAGTTTCCGGCAGTCAGGAAGAGAAAAAGAAAACACGTAAGCCATTTGTAAAACAACAGGATATTGGTCGTAATGACCCTTGTCCGTGCGGCAGTGGTAAAAAATATAAAAATTGCCATGGGAAATAGTGAAATGGATAAAGCACTCCGCTGAAACCAGTGGAGTGTTTTATTGCCAAATACAAATTGAGGTGATTAGGATGGAATTAGTTGAAATAAGAAATGAATTAGACCAAATGAGTAAGCGAATTAATGATTTTAGGGGGTCTCTTTGACTTAGACGAAAAAACTCAACGTATTAAAGAGTTAGAATTAAAAATGGCTGCTCCATCATTCTGGGATGACCAAGAAACAGCACAAAAAGTCATTAGTGAGGTTAATGGTTTAAAGGAATATGTGAATAAATTTGAGGAATTAGAAGAGTTTCTTGACAATTTAGAGGTATCCTATGAGTTAGTAAAGGAAGAAAATGATGCAGAGTTATTTGAGGATCTTACAAAGGATCTCCATGAACTGCGCATACAAATGAACAATTTTGAGCTACAACTTCTTTTAAGTGAGCCGTATGATGCTAATAATGCGATTCTGGAGCTACACCCAGGCGCTGGTGGAACAGAGTCTCAGGATTGGGCGAGCATGCTATTAAGAATGTATCAACGCTGGGCAGAAACAAAAAACTTCAAAGTAGAAATGTTAGATTACTTAGCCGGTGAGGAAGCGGGATTGAAAAGCGTTACGTTATTAATTAAAGGTCACAATGCTTACGGTTATTTAAAGGCTGAAAAAGGTGTACACCGATTGGTACGAATATCACCATTTGATTCTTCAGGGCGCCGCCACACATCCTTTGTGTCCTGTGATGTAACGCCAGAAATGACCGAGGATGTAGATATTGAAATGAAATCAGAAGATATTAAGGTAGATACGTATCGAGCGAGTGGTGCAGGAGGGCAGCATGTTAATACTACTGATTCAGCTGTGCGTATTACCCATTTACCTACAAATGTAATCGTGACGTGTCAAAATGAGCGCTCACAGATAAAAAACAGAGAAGCTGCGATGAAAATGTTAAAATCGAAATTATATCAATTGGAAATTGAAAAACAACAGCAGGAATTAGCCGAAATTCGTGGCGAGCAAATGGAAATTGGCTGGGGAAGTCAAATTCGCTCCTATGTTTTTCATCCGTATTCTATGGTAAAGGATCACCGTACAAATGTAGAAGTAGGAAATACACAAGGTGTAATGGACGGAGAGATTGATCCATTTATTGATGCTTATTTAAGATATCAGATGAAATAAAATAAGTAAGAAATCACCTGTAGATAATTAGAGCTTAGAAAAATGCTGCAAATAGCTGTTATTAGCAATAATTTCATGAAATGGACACAAATGGTCTTAGTCCGTATGGCAATTGCTTTCTAGCCTTTTTCGTGTTATTTAATGTTGGTATAAAGGGTTTTAAAACCCACATAATGGGTTATAATAAAACTGTTAAGCCATTACAATATTTTTGATAGGGGGATTTAGGCTATGAAAAAGTGGTTATTAACAATGCTTTTCGGTACTGCACTTGTGCTCGGTGCATGTGGCGGTGGGGACGATAATGCTTCTGAAGAGCCAGCTGATAACGGGGATACTGGCACAGAAGAGCCATCAGATTCAGAAGGTGGAGCTGTAGATACCGCTGCTGCTGAAGATGTATTCAAAAGTAATTGTGCTTCCTGCCACGGCGCTGATTTATCAGGTGGGAATGGCCCTGATCTAACACAGGTTGGTTCGAAGCTTTCCTCAGATGAAATTGCCGACATAATTAAAAATGGTAAAGGATCTATGCCTGCTGGCATGGCATCTGGAGATGACGTACAATTACTTGCAGATTGGTTAGCTCAAAAAAAATAATGTATGATTAAAAGGCTTGTCTGATTGAAGATATTCAGTAGACAAGCTTTTTATTTTGACTTCAATAACTATCCTTCGACAAAAAAAGCTTTAAAAACAGAATCCTTCTCGAAACCACCCCCTGCTTCTCAAAACAATTAACGTATATATATAGATAGCGCAACCGTTAAATGATACTAGGTCTGAAGTGAGTTGAAATTCAGTTTAATTTATGAAAATAGGTATTTTCCCTCATATTTCCACTTGATTTTCGCCTAAAAACCCACTTATTTATTTAAAATATGACAAAATATTTCAATAAACTACGACTTTTGAAATATAAATGTAATAATTTTATGTCTAAAAATCCTGGCGAAAGATGTTATAATGATGGAGTATCACTTACATATGATTAATTAAAAATGGAAGCGTGTATTGTTATGAATTCTAAAAAAAAGAGGCACACATCTAAGAATGACAACTAAAAGATAAAGGTGATTGCATTATGATATTAATGAAAGACGTATATAAAACATATGCCAATGGTGTAACAGCACTTAATGGTATAAATGTCGATATTAAGCAAGGCGAATTCGTCTATATTGTAGGACCAAGCGGTGCTGGGAAATCAACATTTATAAGATTAATGTACCGGGAAGTCAGGCCAACTAAAGGTTCCATCTACATAAACGATGTTAACGTAAATGAAATAAAAGAAAAAAGAGTTCCCCTGTTACGTAGGGATATTGGAGTTGTATTCCAAGACTTTAAATTACTCCCAAAACTAACAGTCTATGAAAATATTGCTTTTGCATTAGAAGTAATAGAGCAGCCCCCAAGTTTGATTCGAAAACGAGTGATGGATGTTCTAGAGCTTGTTGGTCTTAAAAATAAGGCTCGGTTCATTCCTGATGAACTTTCAGGTGGTGAACAGCAGCGCGTTTCTATAGCTAGAGCTATTGTAAACCATCCCAAAATTGTGATTGCTGACGAACCAACAGGGAATTTAGATCCAGATACGTCCTGGGGCATCATGAAAATTTTAGAAGAAATCAATGATCGTGGAACAACGGTAATTATGGCTACACATAGTAAGGAAATTGTTAATACTTTCAAAAACCGTGTAATTGCCATTGAAGATGGATTAATCGCAAGAGATGAACACCGAGGTGATTACGGCTATGAAAATTAGAACATTAATGCGTCATATACGTGAAGGGTTTAAAAATATTGGACGAAATGGTTGGATGACGATCGCATCAGTTGGTGCTGTAACAACTACGTTGATTTTAGTTGGTGCTTTTTTAGCGCTAATGATGAACTTAAATCAGATGGCTGACAATATCGAGGACGATGTTGAGATTAATGCCTTGATAGATTTGACTATAAACCAACAAGAGATACAGCAACTAGGTAACGAGATTAAGCAGATTGATGGTGTAGATTCAGTTGTTTTCTCATCTAAGGATGATGAGTTAAATAAATTAATTGACAGCATGGGTGAAAATGGTCAAACGTGGCAAATGTTTGAACAGGATAATCCTTTAAACCATGTTTACATTGTACGAACAGCAGATCCTCAGGATACTGCTCCGGTCGCAAAGAAGATTTCAGAGCTTAAAGGCGTTCAAGAGGTTAATTATGGTCAAGGTGTTGTAGAAAAGCTTTTTGAATTTAATAAATACGCACGATCAATCGGATTGGTCTTAATTGTAGGCTTGTTATTTACAGCTATTTTTCTTATTTCCAACACGATTAAAATTACAATTATGGCACGTAGTAAGGAAATTGGCATTATGAAACTAGTTGGTGCAACCAACGGCTTTATCAGATGGCCGTTTTTTATCGAAGGGATGTTGCTCGGAATATTAGGATCAATTATACCAATTGCCATTGTGCTTTCAGGCTATTATTACTTAGCTAATACAGTGAGCCAGCGTATTCACTACAGCTTCGTTGAAATTTTGCCATATAATCCATTCGCGATACAGCTATCGTTGATTATTTTAGCCATTGGTGCAGTCATTGGTGTATGGGGAAGTGTTATGAGTGTACGTAAATTCTTAAAGGTTTAGTTTGTGCGTGTGTCATTTGTAAGGAGCCATTTTGGAGCATTGTTTGAAATTTATACAGAGGGAAAGGGGAATATTTGAATGAAGAAAGTAATACCATCTTTGCTGACGGTCATTTTAGTAAGCACATCACTATCCTTCTATACTAGCCCAGTGTCAGCTGAGTCAACAGACGAGCTCGATAAAAAGATAAGTGACTTGGAAAAGGAACAAAAGGAACTCGAAAAAGAGCAAAGCGAATTAAATCGTGATAAAAAAGAAACGGAAGAAAAAATTGATAAAAATTTAAACAAGCAGGATTCGGTAGAAGCTGATATAAATTCAATTGACCAAAAGCTTTCCAATACTAGGAATAAAATTGAAAATAAAGAAAATGAGATTTCTACGACAAATAAAAAGATTGAGGATTTAAAGAGCCAAATTGAAAAGTTAAAAGAAGAAATTGTACTATTGAAAGAACGCATAAAAAAACGTGAACAGTTACTGAAAGACCGCCTACGTAATATACAAAAGAATGGCGGTAACATGAAATACATAGAGGTTATTCTTGGTTCGCAAAGCTTCGGTGATTTTATTAGTCGCTCTTCAGCGGTAAACACAATTATGGATCAAGACAAAACAATAATGGAAGCACAAACTGCTGATAAATTGGCCTTAGAAAAAAACAAGGCGGACATTGAGAATAAGAAAAGTGAAGTAGAAGATCGTAAGCTAGCATTAGAGGATCAGAAATCAGAGCTAGTTGCTTTGAAATCGCAACTTAACAAGCAAATGTCTGAGAAAGAAACGATGATGGCTTCACTAGAAAAAGAACATGAAGATTTAGAAGAATATAAAGTGAGTGTGCAAGAAGAAAAAGAGATACTTGCTGCACAAGCGTCAGCTGTGGAAAAAGCAAAGCAGGTAGCGGAGAACGAAAAGAGTAAGTTAGCACAATTAGCTAAGGAGAAGGAAAAACAAAAAAAGGCAACCACTAATTCTTCTTCTGGTAATTCTCAGTCTTCTGTTAGCTCAGGCTCTGGTGGATCAGGTGGAGGAAGCGGTATCTTTATTTGGCCAGCAGCTGGTTATAAAACCTCTGATTATGGATATAGAGTCCACCCTATAACAGGTAAGAAAAAGTTACATGCTGGTATGGATATTGGAGCATCTATAGGCACACCATTAAAAGCTGCTGCTTCAGGTGTCGTTATTAGAGCGGGTGTTATGAGTGGATATGGTAATACCATTATGATTACCCATAACATTGACGGTACAACCTATACAACATTATATGCACATTTAAGCAGTATATCCGTTTCAGCTGGACAGGTTGTTAGCCAAGGTCAGCAAATTGGGGCAACAGGGAACTCTGGTGCATCGACTGGACCACATTTACATTTTGAGGTACATGTTGGTGGCTGGAATGCTGCAAAAAGTAATTCTGTAAACCCATTAAATTACTTAAATTAATTGCAAAGGCTGTTTTCTAAAGATTGTTAGTGTATACGAAAATAATAGCAGTGGATTAAAATGAGCAATTGTAAGTATTAGAAAAAGGCATCATCCTTTATGGTATGATGTCTTTTTCTGCTCTTTCGTTGTATAATTACATAAAAAGCGTAGTAAAACCATAGTCATAAGAGAAAGATAGTGGTATGCTTTTTAATATTACATGTTATTTTGATTAAAATAGTTGGGGTGAAATAATGAATTTAAGAAAGATACATATAGTACTACTTCTCGTTTGTGCATTACTTTTAGGACTTGGAGGCGGCTATGCTGGTGTAAAGCTTGCTCAGTCTAATAATAATGACGCACAAGATAATAAAGCGATAACTGAAAATATAGAGGGGGCTAAAGAGACAAATACCCCAAAGGAAATGAACAAAGTAGGTCAAGCGTTTAATCTTATAAAAGAAAATTATTTAGAGGATGTAGATGATCAGCAATTAATTGAAGGAGCAATTCAAGGGATGCTGACATCATTAGAGGATCCGTATAGTTCGTATATGGACGTGGAGACAATGAAGCAATTTAATGAGCAAATTGAGTCTTCGTTCGAAGGTATTGGTGCGGAAGTAAGTATGGTGAATGATACAGTAACCATTGTGGCCCCAATTAAAGATTCACCAGCGGAAAAAGCTGGCCTAAGACCTAACGACCAAGTGCTTCAAGTAGATGGGGAAAGTTTAGATGGGTTAAATCTTAATGAAGCGGTGGCTAAGATTCGCGGTGAAAAAGGGTCTAAAGTTGAGCTAGAAATACAGCGTGCTGGAGTTTCTGAACCATTTAATGTGACAATTACACGAGACACTATTCCAGTTGAAACCGTTTATAGCAAAACGGAAACAGTAGATGGAAAGAAAACGGGTATTATCGAAATAACCAATTTTTCTGAGCGTACAGCTGATGAATTTACAGAACAGCTAGATAAGATGGAAAAGGATGGAATTAAAGGGCTGGTTATTGATGTCCGAGGAAATCCAGGCGGTTTATTAGATGTCGTGGAGGATATATTAAAACAATTCGTCCCAAATGATATGCCTTACGTTCAAGTAGAAGATCAAAATGGAGAAAAATCTCCTTCATATTCTGAACTTGAGGAGAGAAAAGAGTATCCAATTAGTGTATTAATTGATGAGGGAAGTGCATCAGCATCTGAAATTTTGGCAGTTGCTATGAAAGAAATGGGCTATGATGTAGTTGGTCAAACAAGTTTTGGTAAAGGTACCGTTCAGCAAGCAGTTCCATTGGGCGATGGAAGTACCATCAAATTAACATTTTTTAAATGGCTCTCCCCTGAAGGCAATTGGATTCATGAAAAAGGGGTAAAACCTACCATTGAAGCAAAGCAAGCAGATTATTATTATACAAATCCCGTACAGATTGAAGAGCCACTGACTCTTGATCATACAGGAGATAATATTAAGAATGTGCAGATTATGTTAAAAGGATTAGGTTATGATCCTGGAAGAATAGATGGCTATTTTAGTGAAAAAACGGAAGAAGCTGTTAAAGATTTTCAATCTGCCAATGATGTGAGTTCAACTGGTAAGGTAGATGAAAAAACGGCAGGATTAATCGAAACAGCGGTTGTTGATAAAATAAGAAATGGTGAAGACGATAAGCAGTTAGAAAAAGCTTTAGCAGAAATATACGAATAATAGTAATCCGCGGGTATTACTCGCGGATTTTCCAATCAAGCAGGAAGTCATTCCCTTGATGTCGAATAAATGAAATAGTACATCGTTGCATAGAGAAGGTGAGTATATTGTTGGAAGCTTGGTTCATTGAAATCGTTAAGGGGATTGGAAGGGTCCTTCTAAATCCATTATTATATTGGGCCATATTATTAGTTTTTCTTGCAGGGAAAAAGAGAATTAGAAGAGAGAGAATGGATTTTGGGATAAAGATATTTGATATGTTCTCTGAGTGGAAGGGCACATGGCTTTATTCTATTCTATTAGGACTAATTGTGTCAGCTATAACTATTGGGCTAGGGGTTGTTTTTTCATATACAACGATCCTGCTATTTTGTATCATAACAATTCTTGTCAGTATTACTGGGAGATTCACATTACTTTCTGCAAGCTATACACTGGGAATTTCCTATTTCGTACTCCTATTCCTTCCAACTGTAATGGAGAAGCAAAAGATAGTCTCAGCCGAATTATTTTCTACTATTAATTACCAAGGATTAGTTATCTTAATAGGTATATTCCTTGTTGCTGAAAGCATTCTCTTATTAAAGGCACGCAAAGGCAAAACCTATCCAGAACTTGTTCAAGGTAGCCGAGGGGGGTGGATGGGACAGCATCATATAAAAAAGCTGGCTGTGATTCCTTTTTTCATACTTATACCAACAGGCTTAATAACCTCTTTTGCTCCATATTGGCCCTATTTTACAATAGGGGAGCAGTCCTTTAGCTTAATATTGATTCCTTTTATCATTGGATTTGATCATATTGTTCGAGGTAACGATCCCATGGTTTCGGCTGGTAAATTGGCGAAATCCATGATGATTCTCAGTTTCCTTGTGCTTCTAACTGCATGGGGAAGTAGCTATTATTCATGGCTTTCCTTGGCAGGAGTAATTGTAGGAATAGCTGGAAGAGAGTATCTAAATTATCGACATCGTACGAAAGATCATGAACGATCAGGCTTTTTTCAACCTACTGATAAGGGGCTAAAAGTTTTGTCTGTTATTCCTAATTCTCCAGCAGATCGTTTAGATATATTAGCTGGAGAATCAATTGCGAGAGTAAATGGAAATAAAGTTGTCAGTATTACGGAGTTCTATGAGGCGCTACAGAAAAGCGGTGCTTTCTTTAAATTAGAAATAATTGATCGAGCCGGTGAGAAGCGTTTTCTGCAAGGCGCTTTATATGAAGGGGATCATCATGAATTAGGGATTATCTTTACTTCCAGCCCGCATCGTAGAATTAAACAAAACAAAATAGGATATGGAAGTTAGAAGGACAAACTGCTTGAAGATGGCTATCCCATCCCAAGGCAGTTTTTTTAATAAGTTAAGAAAGTATAAAATCAGTGCAATGACTGCGTTAAGCGAAGTAGTTATTTTGAAATGTTTGATGTATATTG
>NZ_CANMAB010000121.1:0-11223 GCF_947495635.1 uncultured Virgibacillus sp.
ATCAAACATTTCAAAATAACTACTTGGCTTAACGCAGTCATTGCACTGATTTTATACTTTCTTAACTTATAAAAAAGTCAACAGCCTTTATTTGGCTATTGACTTTGATTCATCACTTGTTGAATAAGTGCTCCAATTGATTGCGTCGATAAATTTTGATGATATCGATTTACATTTTCTGTATACCGATTTTTCTTTTGCGTATCCAGAAAAAATTGATTTATTTGTTCCTCCAATGGTTCTTTATTTAAGTCGATAGGATTTACCAATCCAAGCTGTATGAGCTCCTGCAAATTGATTTGTTCCTGACCTGGTAAAGCATGATAAACAAAAATTGGCTTCCGTTTCATCAAGCATTCACTAATTGTTACACCGCCTGGCTTTGTTAAAACAGCGTCAACCTCATTATACAATTTGTTCATCTGCGCTTTAGATTCGATATAAGGGATAGGTGTAATATTTGAATTATTTTGCTTGCTTAACGTTTGATACAATTGTTCGTTCGTTCCACAAAGTACATAGAGATGCATCTTTTTCGGCAAATGCTTATCTGATAATAGTTCATCCATACCACAACTCCCTAAACTTCCGCCTGTAATGAGTAATGCTTGTTTTTTCTCCTTTAAAGAAAATTCCTCTCGAAATACAGGATGAACGGGTATCCCAGTGATAAATATACGCTCTGCTTTCACACCTAATTTAAGTAAGAATTTCTTTACAGAGGCGGTAGGTACGAAATGATAATCAATACCTTTTATCCCCCATAATCGATTCACAAAAAAATCTGTATACGCATTAACCGTAACTGCTTGTAGCTTATTTTCTTGTTTTAGGACACTTACGATACTCGAAGGCAGGGCATGGGTTAAAAAGACAATTTCTGGATTTTCCTCTTTCACAAGTTTGTTTAAAAAAGGGCGGAATAGTAATTCATAATGGCGGTGCCTTTTCCTTTTCGACATATTTCTACAGGCAAGTAATGTATATAGTCGATCATATACGCCTGGAAATCGTTTTATCCAGCTAATATACGTTGAGGTTACTATCTTTTCTAAACTCCCATAACTATAAGATAATAATTCAACTTTGTTCGTTCGCTTGTTATTATTATAATGTAATAAATCCGTTATGAGCGTATCTGCAACATGATGATGGCCACTTGGCATTTGCAGAAAAGGTAGAAATAACGCATCTGATTGTTTAGGTTTATCCATGTTTTTAGCCCCGTCCTTAATTTCAAAAAAACAATATTGTGTTAACCCTCAAGATAGTATTTATCCATTATCTTGTTTTTTGACATGAATAGATAAACAGGCTCAGCATCTTTTTTTGTTGTCAACATATTAATTGGCATTAAAGTTATCCTTTTAAAGTAACGATAAAATCTATTTTTTAATGCGCTTTTTTCAAACCCCAATCGTTCTGCTCCTCGATACAAACTTGTGATTCCTATAACTGCCTTTATATCCGCTGCTTTTGGGTGTGCATGAACATACATTGCTAAGTTTGGCATGGCTTGTTTAATACTGTGATAAATAAATACTGCACGTTTAATATCATTAGGAAATGCATTTAATTCCTTTATTAGTTTTACATTGTGAAGGTGAATCTTTAGTAATAAGTCATTTTTTCGTAGAACTGTTCCATCTTCGAGCACGACTTTTCCACCTTTATATCTAGTGAGCCGAACCCGAAGCATCGTTCTACGCTGATGATTATCTGATATATAGGATAATCGGGAACAAGCAAAATAAATTGGATCAATACTGTCCCAGACACCTAATAGATAGCTTCTCATTGTCATATTCTTTCCACTCCATAAAATTTCTCCTACTTATTTTGTAGCTATAAAGAAATATTATAAACGGAATTTTTTGGTGAAATCTACAGAACGAATTGGTATTTTATTCATGTAATTGTTCTTGAATAACCCTAAATATAAATTCCTTTAGATCTATTATCCGCGGTGTAATAGGCTGTTCATTCGTCCCAGCTATTATTAAGGGGACAATTGACTCCTGCTTATGTAAGGATCCATGAGCAGCTCCGCTTAAGTGAAAAGGAGTAGACTGAGCTTTAAATTCACATCCTGGTTTTGCATTTACAACAAGGAATTGTCCAGGATGAGAATATAAAGCCCCATGCAATCGAGCTAATGCATCTGGAAAATCATTATAAACGATATGATTTTCTATCCATTTCAAATCCAATAATTCATGATTTCCTACTATCCACCATGATTGATTAAACTCATCTACATATTTCCCATTAGGTCTAAAGTATAATGTCCCTTCTTTCATCGCAGATTCCACACGAATACAATCATTTTCCTTCCATGCAATGATATCAATTCGCTTATCGTGTTTAAGTTTTTCAACAATTGTCCCGATGTTTACATGATCCAACATATATACATAAGCCATTCGCTGGTTAACACAAATCGCTAGTTCATCTTTTTTATGAACTGCACGTTGAATTCGAACTATTCGATAGTTATTTAAAAGCTTACGCAAATCAATAATATAGTCACGGTACTTCGTTCCTGTTGCGGAATGACCATTATCTCCAATAATCATCCAAATATTGCTATTTACTGCTTCTTCCCAACTATCAAACATATTCAACATTTTTTGAATTTGACGATCAATTTTAATAATACCTTTTATATCCATAGGTCCTTTAAAATGAATACGCGCATCCATATCTTGAAATATACAAAAAGTAAATGCTGGAAGTTTCTGTTTATGAATAAGGTACCGAAGCTCTCGTGCCATATATTTATAATTTCCAGCTGCTAGTTGTGCTGTGAACCCCACAGGGCGAAGTTTCGAAAAGAGTCCTAATGAAAAGATTGAAGGTACTTTCATGGTCCATTTTCCATCCTCAAAATAAGTGAATGTACGAAGAAATTTTGGGATTTTTAATTGCTGTAATTTATTTCCTCGATACACAAAAGAATTGATAGACGCTGAAGATAAACCGATTCGAGCTAATTCTTCATAAATAGTTGAGACCTTTTCACTCAAATGTACATTATTTAAATTATAAAGCATATGATGAATGGACTTTTTCATTCCCATACGAAACGTTTCCCTAAACCCTGTACCATAGTTGACAAATTGATTCTGTTCCGTATCAAACCAATTCAAACCTGGAATATGATGCTTATCTGCATACGTTCCGGTTAAAAGGCTGCTATCAATGGTTACTGACATGGTCGGAAACGATGTTACCATATTAGCAATATAACGACCTTGCTCCATTAAAAATTTTAAAGCTGGTGCACGTCCAGTCTGCATGGCAATTTCTAATGGCTGAGGCATTAATGAATCAATATTTAATAATATGACAGGTTTAGGTATTGATACAACATGATTATCGATTTCCACCACATCCCAAAATTCGTATTATAATAACCGAAGCTAATTTTAATGTAAACAACTACAAGATTAATATACATCCCCAATAAAAAGACAGCCATATGAAAATGGAGCTGCCCCGAAAGACAGCTCTCATTGTATAGAAGTATACTTCCTTCTCATGTTCAACGATTCAGCTTTAGGAACAAATGAAGCGCCCGATTAGAAACGTAGCGACTGGAGCGAGTCAACGGAGATAAAGGAATCACGGTGAGCTTGCGAGTCGTCATGACTTAGATTAGGGCGATTGTGAAATTACCTCGTTTCTGGGCGCTGGAGCTAGACATGGCTCAACACGCCCCTATTTAACCACATGGGCAAATGTTATAATTTCAAAAAAGCAATGTATTTAAGCGTAGCATACGTCTTATTACACTATACTTGATTTAACTTTACCTAGCTTTACGGTTAAATAAACGGGGAAGCTGATTCCAAAAAAGAAAGAAAGTCCTGGGAGGAAACGAATTGTTACTATCATCCCTATAAAAATCATCATATAAATTACATTTTCTCTTGGATGTAAAAACAAAAGAGAAAACGACCGTTTTATTTGTAGAATCGCTTGTCGTTCCAGATCTGCATATTGAAAGAAATGAATAATACTTAAAGTTATTAATCCTAACATTCCAAGCACTGCCAGCTTTACAAGACTATATTCCCTATCCACAATCAAAAGGTTAGAACTTATTATTACCAACATGGCTTGCCAAAGCAGTCCCGCTTTATTTAAAAGAATAAATGAAGAAAAATACTCGTTACGAAATGATCGAAACACTTCCCCAGTTGAAACATTGTTTTGCATCTTCCATACAGAGAATAATGCATAGGTAGCAGGAAATATTCCAAAAATGATTAACCCACAAGTAGTAAATAAAAGCCATAATATCTGTAAATACGCAAACCAGTATAATTTTTGTATAAATAAAGCATACCTTTCTATCATGATATTCACATCCAACACCACCATTCTATATCTAACCTTTTACTGATCCAGCAACCATTCCTTTCATAATTTGTTCTTGGAAAATGAGATACATGACAATTGTAGGGATGACTGCAATTGTCATTGCGGCCATTGTCAATGCATAATCCGTACTGAATCCATCTGAAAAAATGGATAAGCTTAATGGCAATGTTTTTAATGTACTATCATTAATAAATACTAGAGCAAAAACAAATTCATTCCAATATCTTAAAAACGATAGAATAGCTACGGTTGAAAGTGCAGGAACACTCAAAGGAAGCATAATTCGAAAGAAAATCCCCCAATAACCGTTTCCATCGATAACAGCTGCCTCCTCTAATTCCTTTGGTATTGAACTCATGTATGCAACTGTTAAAAAGATGGCAATAGGTAATTCAAAGGCCGTATACGGCAAAATTAATGCCCAATACGTATCCAGTAATCCTATTTGATCCATCATAGTAAACAATGGGACTAGCGTACTATGAATAGGTATTAACATTCCCAATAAAAAGAAAACCATTAAAAATGCTTTTAATTTGAACATGAATCTGGATAAAACATAGCCAGTTAGTGCGCCAAGAAAAACAGTTAATGCCGTTGCAGTAATTGTAACAATAGTTGAATTCACTATTGCTGTTCCTAAATCAGCAACTTCCCAAGCTCTCGTAAAGTTTTCAAAGGAGAAATTGGTAGGAAAAGAGTGAGGTCGGGCAAAAAATTCTTTGTTTGTCTTGAAAGCACTAGTGATTAGCCAATATAAAGGGTAAATCATCATTAAGGAAAAAACTGCTAAAAATAAAATTCTTATTCCTTTAAAAAGATGGAATTTCATCGAATAGTCACCCCTCATTCTTTCTCTTCATTAACACCTGACTTATACCAATTAAGATAAGGCTTAATAGAATTATCATCGTACTTACTGCAGAACCGTACCCGTAGCGGTACACAAGGAATGTATTATTATACATATACGTTGCTAATATTTCTGTGGATTCTGCTGGTCCACCACCTGTCATGACAAATACTTGATCGAATGCCTTTAAACTACCTGAAATACACAAGACGACAGCTACTTTAATTGTTGTCCACATATTGGGTAAGATAATGTAGATCAGTTTTTTCCATCCAGATGCTCCGTCAATCATAGCAGCCTCCTCCATCTCAGAAGGTATATTCTGAATAGCTGCAATAAAAATAATTAAATAGGGTCCAATATAATTCCAAATGATAGGAACAGCAACTGCATACATATTTACAGAAGGATCTGCTAGCCAAGCTTTTGTCCATGACTCTAAACCAACGGCACGTAATACGGTATTAATAACACCTATTTCTGGATCATAAATATATCCCCAAATCAGACCTACTACTACTGTGGAGATAACCATTGGTAAAAAAACAGCTGACCGTACAAATATTTGAAACCAGTTACTTTTACGAAGCATTAACGCTAAAGCTAATGCAATCGGTACTTGGCCAAAAACAGATGCGGCAACAATTATCAGATTATTCTTGAGAGAACGCCAAAATACAGGGCTTTGCATCACATCAATATAGTTTTGCAAGCCAATATACGTGGCATCCCCTAATCCAGACCATTCAAAAAACCCGTAGTAGGATGACCAAAATATTGGAATAATAACAAAAAAAGAATAAAGTAAAAGGGCTGGAAGTAAAGTAATTACCAACAAACCCTTTAACTTTAAATTAGATTGCATAACTGTCCCCCCTTTGCTCGATTCATTAATTAGAAGACTGTGCTTTTTGTATTGATTCAGCTACCTTCTCTGGATCTCCTCCTAACATAATTTCTTGTAATCCATTATTAACGGCTTCTCCAGCCTCTGAAGTTAGGTACAGATCATATACAGGGGCAAATTCAACTTCACGAATTAAATTAAATGCTTCAAAAAATAACGGGTTAACATTCTCTTTATCAATGTCTACATCATACATAACCATTGAATTACTTTCAGCTATTTCTTTCTGGGCATCTGCATTACTCAATTTATAAATAAGCTTTAATGCAGCTTGCTTATCTTCTCCTTTTGTCTCACTGCTAAGTAAGAAACCACCACCAGGTCCACCAGTAATTGTATTTCCTGATCCTTTACCACCCTCAATGCCTGGGACAACGGATACACCAATATTAGTTAAAACTTGTTCAGATTGAGAAGCACCTAGACTACTTAATGTCCAAGCGCCATTAATCATCATAGCTGCTTTTCCTTGCGCAAAATACTGTTCAGCCTGCGTATTATCCATACTATTTGCTCCATCTGAATAAGCTCCATTATCAACTAGCTCCTTAAAACGATGTAACGCATCGATGAATATCGGATCTGTAAATGAGGCATCTTCCTGCTCCACCGCATCTAAAAACCAATTTGTTCCTGTAACACGATCAGCTATAGCACCAAAGGTAGTTGATTGAGCTACCCAAGGAGCCTTATTCCCCATAGCAATTGGTGTGATACCTTTATCGTTAAACACTTTTATTACTTGAACAAATTCTGCCCATGTTTCTGGAACCTCTAAATTATTCGCTGTGAACAAATCTTTGTTATAATACAAAAAGGATGTAGCAGACATTGCAATTGGCGCAGAATATAATTCTCCATCATACTTGTAAGGTTCTAACGCGCCTTCTAAAAATGAATTTTTCCATTCCGGATTTTCCTCAAATAAGGATGTAATAGGCTGAATAAGCTCACCATTATAAAATTCATCGGTAAAACTACCTGCATATGTCAAGAATATATCTGGAAGTTCATTCGCAGCAGCAACTGTGCTTATTCGTTGGCGATACCCATCTACTGGGATTGCTTGCTCATCAACTTCAATCGTGGGATTCTCTTCTTCAAAATTAGCAATCATATTTCGCACTTTTCGGGCTCGTAAATCATCTCCAGCAAAGTTATGCCATATGGAAATAGAAATCCTTCCATCAGCTGCAGAACGTTTTGTCGCTTTACTATCTCCATTCCCTATACAAGCTGTTAAAATGAACATCATGATGATTCCTAGAAAGGCAATCTTTATTTTTCTCATCTTATCCCCCCCTTTTGATTATTATGTATAGTTTAAAATAGCGCTTTCATATAGATAAGGGGGATGAATACCAGATTAGGGGTGAAAAATCAAAGTGTTTTAAATTTACTCTAATAATTAACCGATCTTCCTTAATCATTTCGATATGGATTGGTCAAAGAAACTACTATCTAGAGATAATAAGCTTATCTATCAAGTTTGCGCCGATACTGGGTAGGGGTGTAGCCATACTTCTTTTTAAATTGTTTTGTAAAATATTTTCGATCATTATATCCCACACGTTTTGCTATATGATTAATAGCTATGGAAGAATGTTGTAAAAATTCCGTAGCCTTTTTCATACGAAGCTCCGTTAAAAGTCCAATATAGGATCTTCCAGTTCTTTTTCTAATTAACTCACTTAAGTAATTTGGGTGAATTTGAATGTGATTTGCGACATCATTCAGGGAAATAGCTTGACCTAAGTGTTTATCTATATAATAAATGGTTTCCTCTACATAGTTTGCATGTTTTTGGTAATGGGTGTGAAAGTCCGTTAGTAATATTTGGAACAATGCAAATAAAATCGGAATAGGTTGTTTGAACCATTCTGATGCTGAAGGTATCGCTCGATAATTTTCCATACGTCCAGCCATCTGATCTACATACTTTATAACTTCCATATAGAGATTTTGTACATAAAACTGAATGGAATCCGGTGTTGCTTGCGGATGTGAAAATAACCAATGTACTATTTCTCTAATCCATTCTTCTAATTTACTCTTGTCTCCCATCTTTATAAGTGAAATAACATGTTGCAAATTCTCCTCCATCGTATCATCACATACGATTCCTTTTCTTTGACGAATGTGTTCCACTTGAATAAGCTTACAGTCCACTAGAATCCATTGGAACAGTTGTAGAGATGTTATCTCACTATATAGTTCTCGTATGCTTGATAAGGTTGTTACTACCTCACTTGCCAATATCGGTTTATGGAACAATGCATTCACTTTCTTTATTGCCATCTGTAATAAATAATCATCTGCCAAATAGGGATCTCGCTTTACCACTATCAGTAATGCATTTTCATGTGTGAACCACTTTCCAAATAAATAACTATTCCACAAGGCCTCATATTTCCTTAACGTTTCTAGTTCTAGCTCTATATCCATATATAAAAGCTGAAAAGGTGGATGAGCCAGCTCAGGAATAACATCAACTACATCCATTAACTCGTGATAGTCCAATCCCTCGGCTATTAATTTTTCAAGTTTCATACGATTTAATTGCTCTTGTTCTGACTCTTTCCATTGACTATATTCTTTATCCTTCTCCAATCTTTTCTTTGCTCGTTTAACTGCTGTTATGATCTCTTCTGGACTACTGGTTTTTAATAAATAATCACAAACATCTTGACGAATCGCTTCCTGAATGAAATGAAAATCATCGTATCCAGTGAGTAAAATACTCTCTATTTGATATTCATTTTCACCTAAATAAGCTACAAGCTCCAAACCATTCATGTCATTCATCTGAATATCTGTAATTAGAATATCTGGTTTTTCATCGTCCAAGCGTTCAATTACCTCTTCAGCTGATGCGGCTGGTCTTAATAGGGTTAAACCATAGTCATTCCATGGGATGACATTTGCCATTCCTTCTCTTATAATAATCTCATCATCTGCGATTAGTACTCTCATAGCATTCCCCCCTCCTTTATCGGAATAACAAACTCAACAATTGTTCCTTGCATTTCTTTACTATCTATTCGTAAGCCACTTTCTTTTCCATAATGTAACAGGAGTCGCAAATTCACATTACGAATTCCATAATTAGTGCCAATAAGGGCTTCTGTCTCTTGATCATGTAAAAACTGATGTTTAATTTCTTGCAGCTTTGCACTTGTTATTCCAGCACCATTGTCAATAATTGAAAAGTGGATAAAATTCCCTTGTATTTGTACATGAACAGATATTTTACCAAAGTGATTAGGAAGTGGAAAAAATCCATGTTTAATACTATTTTCAATTAATGGCTGCAGAACAAGTTTTAGCATTTTATGCTGTTTCAAGTCGTTGGAAATTTCTAAGTCTATGGAAAACCTATTTGGAAAACGGATCTTTTTAATTTCTATGTAATGGAGCAAGTGACCGATTTCTTGTTCAACGGTACAATACTCATTTCCTTTATTTAAACTAAACCGTAACAATGTACTTAATGAAGAAACCATCTTTGAGATATCATGCGCCTTGGAACTTAACGCAATCCAATGAATTGCAGCTAATGTATTGTATAGAAAATGAGGATTAACCTGAGATTGCAAAGCCTTCATATCCAATTCCCGCTTTAGTGCTTCGCTTTTCTGAACCTGATTCATTAACTTGGCAATCCGCTGATTTAATTGATTATAACTACCTATTAATTCACCAATCTCATTATTTGCGTCATTATTAATTGTTTTAATTGTTTCACCCGGGTTCACTGTTTGAATGGAATTAGTTAGTGTAGTTAACGGTTTAAATACTTTTGATACAAAAAATATAACGAGACCTGCTACAAGAAGGATGGCAATCACAACGGAATAGATGGTTAACCATAAAAAATACCGATTCTGAGAACTGTATTCTCTTGATGGGACGAGGCTAATTATGTGCCATCCCACCTTCCCAATCTCTTCCGTAAATACAGTTACCTCTTCCTCTTCTGCAAGGAAAGAAAAGCGTTCTTTATTATTTTGATCCAATAATAAAGTAAGTTTATCTAGATTAATTTTTTCTTTTATATTTGTTTGACTGTGCGCTAATACATTTCCATCATTTAGAATAAAGACCGATGTACTCCACTCTGAATCTCCTGAGCTTAAATATTCCTCAACTACCCGTTGATTGAGACTTATCGATAAATAACCAATCCGTTCGAAATCTCCTGTACTACGAATAGGGCGAGTCAACGTTATCATGTCCTTATTGCCGTCTACCGTTTTGTTAACCTTACGATAGGACCACCATTTACCATTAGGAATTTGTTTAATATCAATAGCTGCATTCGTATCCATCACCAGATTTGTGGATATTGGTGAATTACCATTTATCGGGTAAATGATAATATCATTAATATATCTTTTCGAAAAAGCCAAATTCGATAAGAACCCATAAATATCACGTTGTGGATATATTGGATCTCCTTCCACTTGTAAATACGCTTGCACTGCTTGATTACCAATTAAAAATACTGACATATTTTCAACATCATTTACAATAAATTCAATAGAATCCTGAATCTGCTCCAAGGAACTTTCACCTGAAATGGCTGCTCGTTCCTTTGATACCTTTACTGTCGTATAATACGAAACTAATCCTAAAACACATATTGGTACTAATACTACGATTAAAATAAAAAGTATAAGTTGATTCTTAATTGAACGGCGAAACCAGTTTTTCATTCCTAGCATTCCTTACCCGATTTGCAGATTACTCAGACAACGTGAATTATTATAGTTTTCTGAATTAATCGTATATTTAATATAACACCTTATTTCGTTTAGTACAAACCCGTACGACGAACTTTTTATAGATTTTAGCTTAAGCACAAAGACAGAAACACTCGGTAAGCGACTAAGTACTGAACCACTTCGCATGAGATGAGCGGGTTGGTGTTAACTTTCGCGACGAAAACAGGGAAGTCTACTGTAACAGAAAGTTAACACGGCTTTTCTTTTTTACTTGAATACATAAGAAAAACGGAGCAAAATTCGCTCAGTCCTTATCACTACATGCTCAGATTTACGCTTCCTCTAGTAGCTAT
>NZ_CANMAB010000122.1:0-11020 GCF_947495635.1 uncultured Virgibacillus sp.
TTACTGGTATATTTGGGTAAATAAGTGTTTCTTCTAATCTAGCGGAAACTGTCTACTTTAGTTTAGCAGTCACAACAGTTCTTTTCCAAACTTGGTACCGATCTCTATCTAATCTTATTTCACTTGTATCTCATACATATTTTCTTGTTCCTTATCACGTATTATTATTTTATAAGGAATCTTTTCAATTGATAATTCATTTCTACTTACTTTAACAATTTGTTTTGCATACCTAGCAATTTCTTCAGCTACCTTTTGATCTTGTTTACCTTGTGATAAAGAAGTTTTCAAAATGATTTCAAGTGGTTTTGGATGGAAGGAATAAGCAAATCCGGTCACCTCATTGAATTCTTTATGCGACTCATCCATAACGGATGTGAAAATCTGCTGCCAGCTCTCATCTCTTAATTCTGATTCGCTCTTCCGTGTTACTTCAATTTTTAAATCTAATTGCGTCTTCGCATAAATTGTATCATGTACAAGTTTTTCCATTTCACCCTTATTTTTATTATATTGCTGCTCAGTTGCTTTAATTTCTATTTGAATACTATTCTTTGAATGATTTATACTCATAATGTTAAAGTTATAACCTTCTTGTTTCAGTACTTCCTCGGTTATTTTAAATAATTGATTAGTAAGCTCCATTTGTTTTTTACTTACATTACCCAATCCTTTCTCTTGCACCTCTACTTCTACTTTAACCTTGTCAATGTTATAGGATTGAGCCAGCTCTTTGATCATTTGCTTTATTTCATGGCCATATTCTTGTTGATATTCTTTGTCCTTCACCGTAACAGTAAATTTTGGCGGTTCGGACGAGAAAAGCCAAGACATGATAACATTTTTCACACCTTCATAATTATTGTCATCCGTCAAAGTTTCATATGTTTTAATTCTCAGGTTTTCCACTCTATCCTTCCGATCTTCGGTTTGCTCCATACTTTGTAAAATTTGATCCAGATAAGGAATATTTGACATCACTTTTGCCATAGTCGGGGAAATAAAAGCTGACCCAATTAACAAACAAAATACGATAGCAGCAGCACTACTACAAAATGTAATTTTCTTGCCGAAACTCCAGTTTTTCTTTTTACCACGTTTAATGACATTTTCAACAGCAAGATCTAATTTCTTTCCAGGAACTTCTATTTGATCAACATGCTTCTTGAAATCCGGTAGTTCATTTTTCATTTATCGTTTCCCCCTCCTTCAAATCTACTTTTAATTTTTTTACAGCACGGTGTAACCGTGTTTTTACTGTTCCTTCAGGACATATTAGCGTTTCGGCAATCTGTTTAATTGTAAAATCCTTGTAATATCGTAAAATAACAACTGTCTTATATTGCACTTCAAGACGGTTAATTGCTTCAATCAAGTCGATGCTTCCCTCAAGCTCATTATATTCAGTTGTAGACTGCTCCTCCATTTTTTCAGTAGGAATCATTCTCTTATGTTTCCGAATGAAATCCAAAGCCTCATTAATTAAAATTCGAGTTAGCCACGTAGAAAAATATTCTGTTTTCTCTATTGTTTTCATAGATACGTAAGCTTTGTATATGGTTTCCTGAACGATATCTAATGCATCAGCTTCATTTTTCACATACAAATAGGCCATGCGGTATAACTTGTTTTTTTCTTTTTGGATTAATTCCTGAAAAGCTTTGTTGTTTCCTCATATGGCTTTTTTTATTTCACTCTGTTGCAACTTGCTTCCTCCCCCCGTTTAATACTTAGACTCATAATAAGCCTAAAACGTTTCAATAAAAAAGGAATCCCTAAGTTGAGATTCCTAACAGTAATCTATTCTATTAAGTCCGAATGCCTAAGAAGAAAATTGCCTTAGTTCAGGAATGGGGTAGTTGGGTTACACATAGAAAACATTTCAGAGAAGACTAATTATTAACGAATTGAAACCAAGTTCAAAAAATCTATGATTGAGCTCATAAAATATGATTCTAAACTTAAAAATACCAAAACGGCTAAATAATATGAATTCTTCTATGCTTCGTATGGGTTTTGTAGAATGGGTTATGAATGCACCCTTTAAAGAATAGTAAAAGTAACCCCAGATATGTAAGGTTATATAGTATTCTGGGGTTCTTGAACAAGGACAAACTCCTTACCATGCTATTATTTACATGCTTGATTACATTTGAAGCGTATTAAAAAATAATCGGTAGCCCGCCATTCATACGAATTGGAGATCCCTTATAGCAGGCAATTAGACAACTTGATATAGTCTAATAACATACTAACCACAGGAGACCATACCAAATAAGAGACTATCTATGTATGAATGATCGCAATCTTAACCATTAAGGCAGTCTCTTATGCTAATTCGCTTATATGATTTGATAGTCTATCATGTGTTCAAATTTACCTTCAATGATAAAACTTCTTACTTTTCATTTTTTTGCGTTTGAAATCTTTTCAACTTCACGATAAAACTGATCTAATAGATCTTCATTATATTGTTTTGGGCCAGGATTAGTTTTTACATAATTCCACAAAAAAGCAGCAATTTTCATTTTATTCTTCATACATTGTGTCCTCGTATCTTTATTAAAGTCTCTAACAAAGTTATTCCATTGATACGTTTTTTCTTCGGGAGAAATTATGCTATGATTCTCCTCCCCATTCTTTCCCTTTTCATAAATTTTGATTAAATCCCCTACAGTCATGTTAAGATCACCTTGGCGTTCTGCTTCACGTAGCGCTGATGCCATTTCTTTTGTAAATTTAAACTTTGGAACGTTATAATAATTTGCAAAAAATTCCCTAGCTGTTTGATTAAACTTAAAACCCTCAGGAATTAATTTCGTAGCTACAGTTATTTTAGTTGAACGAACGCCTTTTCTAATATTAGAAACTTTTTGACGGTTATCACCTACTTTTTTTCCAGATAGATAGTTTTTAATTTTTGATTCCAATTCCGCTTTTGTTCCATGTGAGGGTATTTTACAATCAATACAAATTCTCTTTAACTCTTCTTTATACCAATAATGTTGAGAAAATTCCTTAACTGACATATTCCGATTAAAGTCTAGTCCATTCATTTTATCCATATTGATCCTCCAGTAATTATGATCTGGTAAACGCATCAATTCATTATACAGCACCACTATTTATAAAGCTTTAGAAATTCTAATCATTTAAGCTTCCGTTTATAATCTTTCATCCTCATTTTTTCATCCAAAGATGCTTGCGTGAATGTGTTTAATAAAATCTTTTAACGAATCATAACATAACCTTCTATATTCTATCGCCTCGATTATAGAAAAAACCTTAAAATTAAGGCAAACTGCAATTTATCTTCAGTCTCAATGGCCTAACCAACCCCCATTATTCAAATATCATTGCAATGACCACAATAACAAGCAAAGACAGGTAAACCTTGGAAAATAATCGATCAGGCATATGGTGAGCAATGCGTGTGCCTATAGGTACGCCTATAAACCCTCCAGCAACAATACCAATAAATGCCGGAATATAAACAAAGCCCAAAGACCATGTGGGGAGATCTGGATGTTGTATTCCATTAAATATAGATGTTGCAGCACCTACAATCGCTATAGGAAGACTCAACGGAGTTGCAAGAGAAACCGCATTGACCATCTTTAATCGACAGCTTCGCAAGAAGGGAATGGTTATAACACTGCCGCCAATACCAAGCAACGTGGCGATAACACCAACTCCTAAGCCAATAAACGACGTTTTTATGCGATTTGGCATCTTGATATGATTGTCTTTCATATCTATAAATGTTTTCTTCATCAAGGAAGAAATAATTGTATAAATAGCAAACATAATAAATAGATATCTAAGAATATCGCCTGCAATAAAAGAAGAAAAAAGGCCCCCGATTAAAGCACCTACGGCAATTACAGGTGCAAGCTGAAAAAAAATATACCATAATATATGGCCTTTACGATGATGAGATATCGTTGAGTTTATAGAATTCACAATCATAATAGCAAGCGATGTTCCTATGGCCATGTGCATAACTAATGAATCAGGAACATTTAATTTTGGCAGCAACAAATACAATACGGGTATTACTACAAATCCCCCTCCGAAGCCGAACATGCTCGACAAAAAACCTGTTAATACACCAAACACTAAAAAAACTATAATTAGTTCCACATAATCCCCCATTTACGACAATTTGCTATTCGATTGACTAAAATCGGTAGTTGAATAATCGACGCTTACAAAATTAACTATCATAACAAAACAGCGCATTACTTATTTTTAATTTCTTCTAATAATGAAATAACCTTTTCATTTTGTTCAATGATAGTGTCGTTTTGATTTCTAATCTTAACAAAATCAAATAAGATGACTATTAAAATAATCATGATAAAAAATATTACCATCCTTATTCATCTCTAAAGAACTACATTTATTTTTACGTTGTTTTTTTAAAAGTAGCAGCGATTTGATAGCTATGTTTTAGGTTTCATTTATTATTTAGTCGCCTTTTCTGTATGAAATGTAATACGAAGTATATCGAGCTAATTCCTGCCATAAACAAAAATGTTTCTAACCAATTCAACTCATCACCACCAATGTACTTCCAACCCATAATAAAAAAGTAAAAGATACAAAATAATATCACATAAGAAATCAAATATTTTTTGCTTAGGCGATACATATAGAACACCTTTCATAAACTAGTAGAAACCAACACTTTCATAGTAGCTTGAATAATCTCATCCTTCCACCTTATTGCTTGCTGTTTCGTTATTTTTAATTCTAAAGCAATGCACAATATTTTTTCTTACTAGCTTTTTTAGCGTTTTCCGCCAAAGCATAAAGCTGGTTATCAAGAAAGATATACTCAAAATAGTATTAAATTTAGAATACTAATAAAAAAAGAAAAGGTCGTTGAAAACTACGACTTTTTCTTTATTGTTGAACTTTTTTAAATACAATAATGAAAATGCTTAACTCAAGTTAAATCATCATTAACCATGTATTTTAGAAACCATACATATAATAAATCATAACGAATGCAAACGTAAGGTGAAATTAAATCTTTTAAGATTGTGGATTTAGCACTCTTTTGAAACATATACCTCGCCACTTGGATAAACGACTCATTTTTGGGATAAACGCGAACGCAAGCTTAATACTAGAATGCTTTGGTGCATCGTTCATTATTCTACTATTGCACCGTCATTAGATCGTAAACAATAAGTAATCAATTTACCATCTTCTATATAAGTATTACTAATATTGCTAATCTCTCCGTCTCTCCAACCTATTAATAATTGCATTTTTACTATACCGTTTCTAATTCCCTCTTCATCAATGGCATGAACGATCCCATCACCTAATTGTTTATCTAGCTCATTCTCGTAATCATCTGTAGCTCCAATATCATATCTCCAATAAGGCAAGGCATTCTTAGGGTCTACTCCAGCTACATCAGCTTCTCCAATCAGATCTATTACCTCAGATTTGTTCATTCCAATTTCTAGATTATCTTTAATAAATTCTTTATCAAATATTCCCCTTTCATACTCTATTTGATAAACATATTCTATGAAGTTATCAAACTGTTCGTCATAAACATGTTTAAAAGACCACTTAAACATATGTGTTGCTAACTTGTATATCCAATTAGAAGGAATTAAAGAAACATTAACTATAAAATTAGTTCCTTCGGGGGTTTCTTTAAGAATATATTCTGTCTTACTAATACCTTCTTTTGTTTTAGTTTCGACTGCAGCATAGTTTGGAGGATCATGTCTTGTACATTTAGCATGAAACTCATATACTTTTTTACCTAATTTTTGTTTCGTAATGAAAGTTGCCCCTTCTTCTAAATCATCTTCGCTTCCATCATACATATTTTCAATTATTTGTGTATTCCATTTTAATACATGTTCATCTTTATTCAAACATTCAGATACTAGATCAATAGTAGAGTCTATTTCTGATTCAAAACGGTAACAATGTATTTCCTTCACTTTTACATTCTCCTATTCAGTTTTATTCGATTAATTATACTATGAACAGGAAAAATTTACTATATTAGTATAAAAAACAGCGCCCAAGTCTTATAAAGCTTGGATGCACCATTTAAGAATCACAAAAAACTAATATTGTTTATAGTGGCAGGATTTCAGGTGTGACATGACATGCTCTAAACTATCTGGCTAGTAAGACGCCTACTGTTATCTGCTGGAAAATCAGACTTACAATCGCTGCTATCGATTGTGTTCCATCAAACGATGCCTAATCAAATAATATACTTAACTCCACCACATAGCCAAAACAAATAAAGACCAGCATGAAATGAATAAGCCTATGATTATAACGATTATCATATATTTTGAATAAACTATTCTACTAATTTTCTTCTTCTTATCAGCTACATAAACTATTACAACAGAAATCAAATATAATCCAATGCTAAGTATAGTACATACAGTTAAATAATAACTAAGGTGAATAAAAGATAAAATCTTTTCATTCATTACATAAGCGATGTCCTGACCAAATAAACCGAGTATTGTCGCAATTACTACACAAGCTATTATGGAAAAATGAAATTTTACCAATTGAGCTTCTCTCCCTTACATTCTATTCATTTTTATGTACTCCATCATTCAACAAGGATTAATTGTAAGTGCTTTATACAATCATTGGTTGCATACTGATCCAGTTATTATGTAAACCCATATTCAGATAGTCCTATTTGTTTCATCATCGCTTATCATACCGACAAAATTGAGAATTAGTATATAAAACGGATAGACTATAAGTCCTCCTATTGCTAAAAGACCAGTAGCAGGATTGGGATAATCCCCACCATTAGTTATCGGAAATAAAGATGCGAATATATAAATAAAAAGAATAAAATAGGGTAACCAAAGGATGATTGTCCAAAAGCTTGCTTTTCGCCCATCCAACCATTTCCTTGTTAAGAAAAGAATTAGTAGTGTACCACCAATAATCTCAACAATAAGCATTATGCCAGTCATAATATTTACCGTATCAACTTTCCAATTTAGTAATCTAGTAATTCTATACACATTTACCATAAGTTCAAGAGGAACAAATACCATAAGAGCGTATAGCATGCTGACCACATTTAACTTCAAGAAATATTTCATATCTAATCCTCCATCAATTAACGAACAATGTTCCGTTAACATATTATGCTGCTCTTGTTAGTGGGTAGACATGTGACCGATAAAGCCGCAGGTAAAGCAATAAGGTAGAGAAAATGTATCTGCTGGGAACTATTAATATAAATTAGACATGCTCTCATAATTGCTCTAAGCTATGAAAGCATGTCTTTTAAAAAATCGATTATGTGTAAAATTATCATCACGCTTATACCTTCGGTTTCAGCTGCCTAATTACTGACATGATAAGTATTATCATACCAACTCCAAAGCCTGACATGGATAAGGGAGCAAGTAAAAATTGCATGAGCTCACCTTGCACGAAAAAGCTCATAAGCATGACAACCATACATATCACTGTAAATATACCAACTGTTAAAGTCCCTATAAAATCATTCAAATGATGCTTTTCCTCATGAACTATAGTAATTTTATTGTCCTTAAGAATAGGCAACTCTAGTAAATTTGGGATGTAATCCTCTAACCTCCCCTTAATCTTACTAAAATGTTCCTCGGACAACCGTCCTTTATCAATACGACTCGCGTATGATTCGCTCGCTGCTGTTAATGAATATTCTTCATCTACAGATGATAATGTCCCATCTAGAGTAATGATTGCTCTAAATGCACCGGCAACGGTCGGTTTTAAAGATAGCCCCATCTCGGCTATCATCGACATCAGTCGTCCCATCATCACACTAGTTGGGTCATGTGAAAAAGATGCTTCTGATAAAAGTTTATTGAGATGTCGTTCTATCATATCTTCTTCGGGTACATTTTCTCTTTCACAAACCCTCATCAAACCATGCGCCATCTCTTGCGCATCATTATTGCTGTACCCAATTAGGAAACTTAACATACCAGCTCTTTCATCATTTGATAAATAACCAACTGAGCCGAAGTCAATAAGCGCAACTTCTCCATCGGTTGTCAACATGATGTTCCCCGGATGTGGATCAGCATGAAAGATACCAATCATCAGTATTTGATTTAAAAATGCGTGCATAATCATTTCTGAAACGTCGGTTGTCACTTCTTTTGTAAAACTATCCCCTTCAATATACTCCATCGTTAATACATGCTTAGTCGAATATTCAGAGTAGACTTTAGGAACTCTTATAGTAATATTGTGTTCCTTAAATGCTTTTCTTAACATGTTTGTATTTAACGCTTCGATATCAAAGTCAGTTTCTTCGATAAGGCTCTTTTTAAATCCTCTTGCGAGTTCTATTAAGCCGAGTCTGCTAATTTTAGAAGAACGTTCTGACAGCCATGACACAAATTGAATTAATAAATCTAAATCCACTGTTATCTTTTGTTTAACATTAGGTCTTAAAATCTTAACAACAACTATCTCTCCAGTTAACTTAAGCTTCGCTAGATGAACTTGACCAATAGAAGCTGCTGCGATAGGTCGCATCTCAAATGATTCATAGATATCATCGATATTACCAATTTTGTTATCAATGATTGTTTTAAGCTCATCTTCACTTAAAGGTTTTACTTGGTCATGTAAACTTGAAAATGCATCAATGTAATTACTAGGTAAAATTTCTTTTTTTGTCGATAATACTTGCGCAAACTTAACAAAAACTCCACCCATCTCATCAAGAATTTCAGCAATTACATGTGGCAACTTCGCATGATCTTGTTGAATCAAATGATTTAAACCTTTACGTGAAGCAATCCACAAGAGTTGAATCGTGCGCATAAAACCACGAATTCTATTCATAATATAAAGGAGTGGGTTAGATACTTGTAATACTTTAAAATTAAAGAGGCAAAGAAGCATGTATGTATAGCAAGTGATAAATATAATAAGTAACGGGTAATAGATAAACATAACTCTCAAAATCTCAGAATCAGATATATTAGAAATTTGATTGAAGTATGCAAAAGATAGAATGAGTGTCACGATGGCTGTACTGAATAGCACAGCAACCAATAGCTTAAGCTGTTCATTTATAAACGCCTTGATATTTGCGATTATAAAATAAAAAATCAGAGCAGCGATAATGATACTGCTCAAATAAAATTGCTCTAGAACTTGAACCAACACACTAACAACAAGTGCGCTAATTGACGATACGATTACTTTATGATTCATGTTAAAAAAAGAAGTAAGCAATATAAATATTATGAAAGACACAATTAATACACTTAAAAAGAACATATCCCATTCCACCTAGCCACTTATAATGATTTTAATGGTTATAGTTTAAGTTATATCGTATATCTATGTCAAAAGAATTATGCTCTTCCCACAAGATAATGCACCCCAATTGTTTGATCGTGTCTAACATTAGGGTGCAATACTTTTTTTAAACCTACCTTTTAAACGGGAAACTTACTACTATTTCTTAAAGCGGATTATTATCGCTATGATTTGATCTCATCTTATTTTCTGCATTTTGCTTGATTCTTATATCTACGGTGAAGTACCATGAATGTATCTCGGTCCTGGCTGTAAATCAGGTTTTTGACCCATAGCTTTTGGATTTTGAACATACTCAAAATTAGCTTGTCCATCAAGGGTTGGACCGTATGCCCATTTACCTGTACTACTATCCTCTCCTTCAGAAAAGTTCATAAAGGAATATGAAACTTCTTGTTTCTCATACTTTTGGTTAAATGTACTTGGAACAACAGCGCCTTGCGTTTCTTCTAATTCTTCAATAGCTGCCATCCATTGATTTTGATGCATGGTATCACGGGCAATTAAGAAAGAAAGCATATCTCTAACTCCTGGGTCCGTTGTCATTTCATAAAGTCTACACACTTGAAGTCTTCCTTGCGATTCTGCATTTAAATTTGCTCTAAAATCAGCAAGCAAATTCCCACTCGCTATGGTATAACGAGCTGTCCAAGGATAACCTATACTATCATTAGGCTGTGCACCTAAACCACTTACGATAGCTTGCTGAGGATTCATACCACCAAGGACAGCTTCAACTGCTGGATCTTTAGCTCCCTGCTCTTGATCATGTGCAGGCGCGCCATCTAATAATTGAGCAATCATTGTTGCAATCATTTCTACATGTGCAATTTCTTCGGTTGCAATATCAAGTATCATATCACGATATTTACCTTCTGCACGGCAATTCCACCCTTGAAATAGGTACTGCATCATAACAGACATTTCTCCATATTGTCCACCTAGTATTTCTTGCAACTTCTTAGCATAAACTGGATCTGGTTGACTTGGTTTTGCATTATACTGTAACTCCTTTACATGATAAAACATTTAACACCTCTCCTTTTCTTCGTACAGTAAGAACTTTCAAGGATTAGGTTTAGTAATAGTTAAACTTTTATTAGATGCAATATATTCCATCAATAACCATTACGCACTTTTACGGTAGTAACACATCTAATTTAAGCACACAAACGCTCAATAACGTTGTTATTGCATATCTATATAAAAGTTAATAATTTTTAGTTTACTCCTCAGAGAACGGTGAAGAAATTATATGAACTTTCTTTCTAGTTCAAGGTTATTTATGGGAAATATTCCCCTTTAAAAGGTAGATTGTATCGGAAATAAAATAATTGAACAAGCGGAAGCGCCCGATTAGAAACGTAGCGACTGGAACAAGTCAATGGAGATTAAGGAATCACGGTGTGCTTGCGAGCCGTGATGACTTATCGTGGGGCGATTCGTGAAGTAGCCTCGTTTCTGGGCGCTGGAGCCGGACATGGCTAACACGCTCATATTTATCCGCATGGGCCAATTTTATAATTTCCTATACTATTAAGAAAAACTGAGCAAAATTCGCTCAGTCCTTATCACTACATGCTCAGATCTACGCTTCCTCTAGTAGCTATTATGGAATAATAGCTACTGCTTGACCACCACTCCGGCTGCCCACTTCCCTTTCCGT
>NZ_CANMAB010000123.1:0-10879 GCF_947495635.1 uncultured Virgibacillus sp.
AAAAAACAGTTGCATGTTTTTCTCTTGACATACTGGTTGTTTTGTTCAGTTTTCAAAGAGCAAATTAGTTTGCTGCTGTCAAAAACACAGCGTTTAATATAATACCAAATCAAAGAGATTATGTCAACTAAAAGACGACTTTGATTTCACAACAATAAAAAACAATCGAATGAACAAATTCGACATTTTCTATATCGCGGATTGTTATTATAGCATCAATCCCATTTAACTGTCAATAAAAAATTACATGTTTTTTAAATGTATTACTTTTTTTGCGACAGCAATAAATATAATACAGTTCGAACAGAAAAAAGTCAACCCTTTTTTCTGTTCTCATCAAAATTCCCCTTCTACTTCGTAACAGCACCTTTCCATTCAAGCATGCCACCAGTCATATTAGACACATTATAACCATTTTCACTTAAAAACTCTGCTGCTCTCATACTTCTTCGACCTGAGCGACAGACCAATACATGGTGTTTTGATTTGTCCAATGAATTTATCGCATCTGGAATTTCTTGTAACGGTATATGTTTAGCATTTTTAATCATACCTTGAGCTACTTCTTCATCTTCTCTTACATCAACAACCTCAATGTCTATTCCTTCTTTTAATTGACTTTCTAATTCTTCTGGAGAGATTTCATTTATTTTTTCCATCTTATCACCCTTTATCGTTCATTCATGTTTATGATACGTTTTCTGAGGATAACTTGCAACTTCCTTACACACACTAGCATTAATAAAAAATATTGGAGAGATGGTATATGAAGTATTTGATTACTATTATATTTATTTTTCTTGTATCATTAGGATTATCTGTTGATAACTTGAAAGCAACAGAAACAAAGGCAACATTAATTCATACGTACGAAGCTGATGTAACTGGTGATGGTCAACATGAAAAAATTGAGCTAAAAGGTATTTTGTTTTCACCAGATACGACATTTTATCGAAAGGTTTGGGCTTCTATTACTAGCAATAATCAAAAGTGGAAAATAAATTACAATGGAGGTTATGATCCTTCACTACAGTTAATTGACTTAAACCATGACACTATTAAAGATATTTTTTATCAGAGCGCAACGGGCGGAAGTGGTGGTTTATATAATTATCAATTAGATACCATCACAAATGATAAAATAAGTAATATACCATTGCCTGAGCAAACATACCTTAGTGGTGAATTTGAAGATAATTTCAACGTTACCATTCAATTAACTCCAAGTGAAAAACCGATTCAAATAGATGTCAAAAATCGTGCTGATGATTATATAAGACTTGGTATATACAATAAAGAAGGAAAATTACTTGAAACAAATAAATCTGTAATGATTGATCCCATTGCCTTCTTCGAACCATTATTAATTAGTGAAAGTAAAGGATATGGTTTAAAAAGTTATCAACAAATAAGCGGGGCTTATCATGCGGACAGGCTAGGAACAGTTGAAACAATTTGGTATTTTGAAAATGGCAAATGGATTATCTTACAAACTAAATGGATCCCCTCTTAAAATAAAGAACCTATTTTAGCATAAAGCAAAGCCGAACGAATTGGTACCTACCTCAGAAGTTAGTTTTTTCACTCTAACTTCTGGGGTAATCACCTTCAAACCCGTTCGGCTTTTGTTAATTCTACTATACGTAAAATCCAAGGAGAGAAATGACCACAGTAAATCTCGCCTGTATAAAGCTTTTATCACTTCATTATAATTTTGCTCGTCTTTAATGATACGTATGTGCGAGTCTTCTTTCAATTAATTTGCTACGATATTGACTAGCTTACCGGGTACTACGATGACTTTACGAATAGTTTTCCCTTCAATTAGTGCTTGAATCTTTTCGTTTTCTAAAGCTGTTTTTTCCAGCTCTTCTTTAGATATGTCTTTAGAAACACTAATTTTCGCTCGTACCTTACCCATTATCTGTACAACGATTTCAACTTCAGCTTCAACCAATTTACGCTCATCGTATGTTGGCCATGGTTCATAGCTGATCGTTTCTGTATGGCCCAAAACACTCCATAGTTCTTCTGACACATGTGGTGCAACTGGAGATAACATCTTTACGAACCCTTCCATATAAGCTTTAGGAAGTTTATCCGCTTTATAACCTTCATTGATGAACACCATCATTTGTGAAATACCCGTATTAAAATGGAGATGATTAAAATCATCTGTTACTTTTTTCACTGTTTCATGGTACACCTTATCTAAGGCTGTATTCCCTTCATCTACTACTTTCTCTGATAATTCTCCATTTTCACCTACAATTAACCGCCATACTCGATCAAGGAAACGTCTAGCGCCATCTAAGCCATTTTCTGACCAAGCAACGGATGCATCAAGCGGTCCCATGAACATTTCATACAGTCGAAGTGTGTCCGCACCATGCGATTCGATAATATCATCAGGATTAACCACGTTTCCTTTCGACTTACTCATCTTTTCATTTCCTTCGCCAAGTATCATCCCTTGATTAAATAATTTCATAAACGGTTCTTTTGTAGGAACCACGCCGATATCATAAAGGAATTTATGCCAAAATCGTGCATATAACAAATGAAGGACAGCATGTTCTGCTCCACCAATATAAATATCAATCGGTAACCATTCTTCAAGAGCTTTTGGATCCGCAATTTCATTAGGGTTATTCGGATCAATATACCGTAAGAAATACCAGCAGCTTCCTGCCCACTGAGGCATTGTGTTTGTTTCTCTTCTACCTTTCATACCCGTTTCTGGATCGATAACATTTACCCAATCGCTATTTGCTAATGGTGATTCACCATTTCCAGAAGGCTTAATATTATCCATTGCAGGGAGCTCAAGCGGTAATTCCTCTTCTGGTACAGTGGTCATTGATCCATCTTCCCAATGGATAATAGGAATAGGTTCACCCCAATAGCGTTGTCGTGCAAACAGCCAATCTCGTAAACGATACGTAACTTTCTTCGTACCTTTACCAGTTTCCTCTAACCAGTCAATCATTTTTGCTATGGCTTTCTCTTTATCCAATCCATTTAAGAAATCAGAATTTACGTGTTCACCGTCACCCATATAGGCTTCTTTCGTAATCTCTCCCCCGGCTACCACTTCTACAATTGGCAATTCGAATTTAACTGCAAATTCATAGTCTCGGTCATCATGTGCGGGGACTGCCATAATAGCTCCTGAACCGTAGCTCATTAATACATAATCAGCGATCCATATTGGCATTTTTTCTTGATTAACTGGATTAATGGCATAGGCCCCAGTAAATACACCTGTTTTATCCTTAGCTAAATCCGTTCTCTCCAAATCGGATTTCGTTTGGATATCTTTAATATAAGTATCAACAGCAGCTTTCTGTTCATCTGTCACGATCTTTTCAACCATTGGATGTTCAGGAGCTAATACAGCATAAGTTGCACCGAAAAGTGTATCGGGTCTAGTCGTAAATACCGTAAACGTTTCATTTGAATGATCAACTGAAAACTGTACTTCAGCACCTTCTGATCGCCCAATCCAGTTACGCTGCATATCCTTCAAGCTTTCTGGCCAATCCAATTCATCTAAATCTTCGAGTAAGCGATCAGCATAAGCAGTTATTTTCAACATCCATTGCTTCATAGGTTTCCGAACAACAGGATGACCGCCTCGCTCACTTTTCCCATCTATTACTTCTTCATTCGCTAGAACCGTTCCTAAAGCAGGACACCAGTTCACAGCAACCTCATCCATATAAGCTAGACCTTTTTCATAAAGCTTCGTAAAAATCCATTGTGTCCATTTATAGTAATTCGGATCCATTGTACTAATTTCACGATCCCAATCATAGGAAAATCCAAGTGCTTGAATTTGTCTCTTAAAAACAGCAATATTTTGTTCTGTAAAATCCGCTGGACTATTTCCAGTATCAATCGCATATTGCTCAGCCGGTAAACCGAAAGCATCCCATCCCATTGGATGAAGTACTTCGTAACCCTGCATCCGTTTCATTCTTGAAATAATATCTGTTGCTGTATAGCCCTCTGGATGCCCTACATGTAATCCAGCACCAGATGGGTATGGAAACATGTCTAACGCATAAACTTTTTCTTTTTCAGAAAATGTATCCGTTTTGAATGTTTTGTTTTTCAACCAATACGTTTGCCACTTTTTTTCAATTTGTTGATGATGAAAACTCATTACATTTCCTCCTTTACTTCTACATATGTTTTTGTAAACGAAAAAAAGCCACTCATCCCTATAAGGGACGAGAAGCTTTTCCCGCGGTACCACCCAGATTAATGCAAATTCCTGCATTCACTTGAGATCCGTAACGTGGATCCACGGCAGAAACTACTTTATCACTTCTGCAACATTAAAGGTGAGTTCATAAATTTCCAGGGACAGTTTACACCAACCACTGCCTCTCTTTTCCTGTAGGGATTTATTACTAATCCTTTGCATAGTCATTATCGTATATGATGTATAAGAATTGTAATGAATTCCATACACTTTGTCAAGACAATACTACGTATAATCTGGTAAAATAAGTCTAACCATCATATTAAAGGAGTATACCATGTTACACGGAATATTACATTATGCCCATTATTTATTGGAAAATTCTATAGAAAAAAATGAGACGGTAATTGACGCGACTTGTGGTAATGGTAATGACACTTTATTTTTAAGTAAAGTTGTCGGTGAAAATGGACGAGTCATTGCTTTTGACATTCAACAGGAGGCGATTCGTTCTACGAAGCAAAAACTAGTAGAAAATAACCGTGAGAATGTCGACCTGATCCTTGACAGTCACGCAAATCTAAAAAAACACTTACCCTCCGAAGAAATTCTATTAGGTGGGGCTGTGTTTAATTTAGGTTATTTACCAAAAGGTAATAAATCAGTTATAACCAAAGGAACTTCAACAATTACTGCAATCGATACGATATTAAAGTATTTAAAGCGTGGTGGATTGATCGTAATTGTGATCTATCATGGACATGAAGGAGGAAAAGAAGAAAAGGAAGCTGTAATAAAACATGTCATGAGGTTAAATCAACGATGGTATCATGTTTTACAATATGGCTTTATTAACCAAAAAAATAATCCGCCTTTTATAATCGCTATTCAAAAAAGATAATAATGGTCTATCTCCATGCAAGGTACGCCTAGTTTCTGAGCGTGGCCCAACACGCGCCTATTTATCCACATGGGCAAATTTTGTAATTTCCTAGACTACCAGTAAAGTGGAGGACCTCCTCCACTTTTATGCTACTATACGTATTTTCATTTTCCCTTTTTATGAATATCATCCTTAAAATATCTCCCGCTACTCAATCCTGTCGACTACTAGTAACTAATCTTTTTAAGTAATAATAACTTCTCGTGTTCCAGTGAAAAAATTTCGAAGCTACTCCACTCGCTTTTAATAATTGTCGCTTCATTTGACGAGAGCCGTCAATTAACTTGAGCTTTTCATCTCCTAAATACAACCCAACTAGACCCTGCAGTACCATTTGATGAAATGGAGCATCTGGTAGCATCGTTGAATTAACGTGAGCTTCTAATAAAAAGTGCCGAAATCGTTCCTGCATCGTGATTTGATCTGGGTAATAATTACAGAAGTTCAAATCTTCCTCTTCTTTATCCTCCACTTGGTCGATATAATAATCAAGTAAAATATGCAAGCACTGAATATATGGAAAATATCCAGATACTAATCGGCTTGCTCTGTCTGAACTAAGTCTCCCAGCAAACCCATAGCAGGCCAAACAATATATTCCAAGCGTAGATCCTGCTGCTGCTGAAAATTCATACCAGCTTAACGGATATGCATTCATATTCTCTGACCACTTTGTTAATCGTGGTATACGTTCTTCCATGATCACATGCTTGTGTACCTGTAAATCCATATACAATTTTGCCAATTTAAGCGCATGCTCTTGGAAAAGATCAATGTGATTTAGTGATGCTAGTGCTTCATTACAAGTTCTAACTAACTCTTTCAAATACCCTTTGTCATCCTTACTTTCAAAATACTTATAATAATCCGTTTTACTATCATTACAAGATAGTGCATCTATCATAGCATGATGTAACAATCGGAAATTTTCTGGATCCATAGAATTACTACGATCACAAAGATTATCTAAATAGTCACTTATCGTTTGATATGCAACAATAAATCGTACAGCTTTCTGCCAGTTTTGATGTGCTAATATGCTATAAACTGCTCCTCCTTGACAATGAAAACGTTTGGAAGAAATACTTGATAAAGCCTGAGTTCTCAATTCTTGATCGGGAATTTCCGCAGCACGTTTTTGCCAATAAACTAACTCTTTCCTTACAGCTGGAAAAATTTTCAGATAAACGGTTGCCATTAAAATTATTGGGTTATTTGGTACATGATTGCTCAACTTGCTGCCTCCAATCTACATTGTCCCCGCTATAATTTTGTTATACTGTTTATATCACCATATTATCCAGGAGGATTCAAATGATACATTCATATAAAGAAAAACAACCACAAATTCATGAAACTGCATTTATTGCAGAGGATGCAACCATCATCGGTGACGTTACAATTGATGAATATTCTAGTATATGGTTTAAAACTGTAGTTCGTGGAGATGTTGCACCTGTGAAAATTGGTAAAAGAATTAGTATTCAAGATCTGTCCATGCTTCATCAAAGCCCTAATCTTCCCTTAATTATCGAGGATGATGTGACAGTCGGACATCAAGTGACCCTGCACTCCGCCATGATTAGAAACAAAGCTTTAATTGGTATGGGTTCCATTATTCTTGATGGTGCGGAAATAGGTGAAAATGCATTTATCGGAGCCGGAAGCCTTGTGCCACCTAGAAAAACGATTCCGCCACATACGTTAGCTCTTGGTAGACCAGCAAAAGTAATCCGAGACTTAACTCTAGAAGATTACGCGGAGATGGAACGTGTACGAAAATCATATGTAGATAAAGCAATCTACTACAAAAAATATACAAATTCCGGTAAGTAACTTCAAGAACAAAAGCGATTGGAGCTAGTCAACGGAGATAAAGGAATCACGGTGTGCTTGCAAGCCAATGATGACTTAGATTAGGGCGATTCGTGAAGTCACCTAGATTCTGTGCGCTGGAGCTGGACGCAGCTCAACACGCCTTCTTTATCCTTATGGAAAATATTGTAATTTAGACTATGAAAAAAGGCAGCCTAGAAGATTAAATCAGCTAGGTTACCTTTTTTCGTATCATAACCATTGTGAAGCTAAAGGATGATCAAGACTTTACTACTTAATAAGTGCTTTCAATTGCTCAACTTTGTCTGTCTTCTCCCATGGAAATAAAATGTCTGTTCTTCCAAAATGCCCGTAAGCAGCAGTATTTTTATAAATAGGTTTTTGCAAGTCTAACATACGAATAATACCTGCTGGTCGTAAATCAAATAATTCTCGAACAGCTTTTACTAGTTGCTCTTCATTTACAACACCTGTTCCAAAAGTGTTTATCGAAATAGAAACAGGTTCTGCTACACCAATGGCATAGGCTAGCTGTACTTCACAGCTTTTGGCAAGCCTGGCAGCCACTATGTTCTTTGCGACATAACGGGCAGCGTATGCAGCTGACCGATCAACTTTAGTAGAGTCTTTTCCACTAAACGCTCCGCCACCGTGTCTAGCATAGCCTCCATACGTATCAACAATAATCTTTCGACCTGTTAAACCTGCATCCCCCTGAGGTCCACCAATAACGAAACGGCCAGTTGGATTAATAAAATATTTAGTCGTCTCATCTAATAACTCATTTGGTACTATAGGGCGTATAACATGCTCTATCAAATCTTTTTCTATTTGCTCTGTAGCTATATCCTGATGATGCTGTGTAGAAATTACGATGGTATCAATTTTAACAGGTTGATCATTTTCATCATACTCAACGGTTACCTGTGTTTTACCGTCCGGTCGTAAGTATTCTAATGTCTTATCCTTCCGAACGTCAGCGAGACGCTTTGCCAACTTATGTGCCAATGAGATTGGAAGTGGCATCAATTCGTCTGTTTCATCACAAGCAAAACCAAACATTAAACCCTGATCACCAGCACCTATTGCAGCAATCTCTTGATCGCTCATTTTTCCTTGTCTTGCTTCCAATGCTGTGTCAACTCCACCAGCAATATCAGGTGATTGTTCATCAATGGCAGTTAATACTGCGCATGTCTCCGCGTCGAACCCAAATTTTGCGCGAGTATATCCGATTTCTTTTATAGTTTTACGAACAATAGCAGGTATATCTACATAAGTAGTAGTGGATATTTCACCCGCTACAAGAACAAGTCCAGTTGTAACAGTTGTTTCACATGCCACTCGGGCATTTGGATCTGTTTTTAATATCTCATCCAAAATAGCATCTGAAATTTGATCAGATATCTTATCTGGATGTCCTTCTGTTACTGATTCAGAAGTAAACAAACGACGATTAGCAGCCATGTTGCTAAATCCTCCTTCAAATATCGATTACGGAACTCTATTTATCAAATATGCTCATTCAGTAATAAGTACTAAGGTTAAACTGAAATAAGAAAGGCACCAGAAAGATTACCTACTACCGTATATTCTATTGTCACTCCTGGTTCACACGTACACGCAGGCGAATGACAATTTAGCTTAGAAATTGACTAATATGTTTATAATCGGGTTAAAGTTAGTCATCTACGTGTAGAATTTTTATAACTAATAAAAAAAGCCTTTCCCGCTTGTCATGAGGAAAGGATTGCTGGCCTTTCGCTCTTATTGTTCAAGGAAAAAAATCTCCTTGCATCAGGTTAGCACCTTTTCACTAAAGTGATGGTTGCTGGGCTTCATTGGGTCTGTCCCTCCACCAACTCTGAATAAGAGAGTATCCGTTCGAAACTTAGCTTATCGGAAGAAGCTTAATGTGTCAACTAGTTTAACTGTATTCTCAGAAGTTTTTTACTCATACTAAAGGAAAGAAAGATTCTGAACGACATTTTTTGCTGTAAACATTCAACATCTTATAAAAATTATTTTATATTTAGTATGGACTATTAACTTAAATGTGTTATACTAATAAACATATTCAGGATTATTTGGTCGTTCAACAAAAGAACGTGAATACAATTTCACATAAAGGCAGGTATTTAACATGAAAACGGTAGAAAAGTCTTTCGTAAAAGAATTATACACGCATAAACAGCTACAAACAAATTTATCCGTACCTCAGCTTGTTGAAAGAATTTTAGCAAGAGAAGAAGGCATGTTAACCACAACAGGTGCAGTTCAAGCAACAACAGGATCTTATACCGGTCGCTCCCCAAAAGATAAATTTATTGTTACAGATGAAGTAAGTGAACAGCAGGTGGATTGGGGAACAGTAAATCAATCCATTGATGAATCTGTATTTGATCGATTGTATGAAAAGGTTATTTCCTATTTAAAAAATAAAGAAGAGCTATTCCAATTTAAAGGATTTGCTGGTGCAGACCACGCGTATCGCTTACCAATACAAGTTATTAACGAATATGCCTGGCACAATCTATTTGCACGGCAGTTATTTATAACTCCAACTGCTGATGAGTTACTATCACATCAAGCTGAATTCACAGTAATATCAGCCCCTACTTTTAAAGCAGATCCTGAAGTAGATGGTACGAACTCAGAAGCGTTTATTCTTGTTTCTTTTAAAAAACGAATCATTCTAATAGGTGGTACCGAATATGCAGGTGAAATTAAAAAGTCTATCTTTTCAGTGATGAATTTCTTACTACCTCAACAAGATGTATTATCTATGCACTGTTCTGCTAATGTTGGCAAAGAGGGAGACGTGGCTTTATTCTTTGGTTTATCCGGCACGGGGAAAACCACCTTATCTGCTGATCCTTACAGAAGATTAATTGGTGATGATGAGCATGGTTGGGGTCCAAATGGAGTATTTAATATTGAAGGCGGATGTTACGCAAAGTGTATTCATTTATCTCAAGAAAAAGAGCCGCAAATTTATAATGCAATACGATTTGGTTCTGTCCTTGAAAACGTTATTCTTAATAAACAAACAAGGCTACCTGATTATGATGACACAACTTTAACAGAAAACACAAGAGCAGCCTATCCAATTGAAAACATTGATAATATCGCAGTGCCAAGTATTGCTGGGCATCCAAATACAATTATCTTCCTTACAGCAGATGCTTCGGGAACATTGCCGCCAATAAGTAAATTATCAAAAGAGCAAGCAATGTATCATTTCTTAAGTGGCTACACAAGCAAGCTTGCAGGTACGGAGCGAGGAGTGACAGAACCACAGGCTACGTTCTCTGCATGTTTTGGATCACCATTTTTACCTTTAGCTCCGGCAAAGTATGCGAAAATGCTTGGTGAAAAAATTGATTTTTATCAATCAAACGTGTTTCTTGTAAACACAGGATGGACTGGGGGATCTTACGGCATTGGTAAACGCATGAAGCTGTCTTATACACGTGCAATGATTCATGCTGCATTAGAAGGTGAACTCAATAGTGTAGAGACAATAAGAGATAATATTTTTGGATTGGAAATCCCTATCCAAGTTCCAGGTGTTCCCGATGACGTCTTAGTTCCCGAAAACACATGGGAAGACAAAAACGCTTATCAAACGGAAGCAAAATCACTTGCCATGAAGTTTCATCAGAATTTCCAAAAATTCACGGAAGCAAGCGCTGATATTATGCAGGCTGGGCCAATTTATAAAGGATAATTTATCGTTTCCTCATCCCAAAAGGATTTATTATAAATGAGTGAAAAAAGTTGTATAATTTACTGTTCAGCTATAACAGCTGGTTGGGGCTGGGACATAACTAGCCCTTATGAAGTTAAAAAAGATTCCAGTTATCAAAAAATGATAGCTGGAATCTTTT